>DATAHD010000549.1:0-18878 GCA_036263395.1 Rhizomicrobium sp.
ATCGGGACATGAAGGCGGCGTAATCTTGGCGCGCCGCTTGCTACCGAAAGGGACAGAAAACCGACGCTGCCCCGAAGGTCCCTCCCATGATGAACGCACCGGCCGCCATCCAGAAGAATCCAGAATTCGAGGAGCGACTTCGGGCCCGCACCCTGACCGTCGGCATAATCGGCCTGGGCTATGTTGGCATCCCCCTCGCCCACAGCTTCTGGCGCGCCGGGCTCAAGACGGTCGGCTTCGACATCGATCGCACGAAGATCGAGAAGCTCGGCGCTGGCCAGAGCTACATCAACCATTTCTCCAGCGACATCGTCCGCGAGATGAACGCCTCCGGCCGCTTCAGCGCGACCGACGACTTCACAAAGCTGGCGGACATGGACGCGATCCTGATCTGTGTCCCGACTCCCATCACGGCGGCCCGCGAGCCCGACCTGAAGTATGTCGTCTCGACGTCCGAGACGATCGCCAAGTATCTGGCACCGAACACGCTCATCGTTCTCGAGTCGACCACTTATCCGGGCACAACCAGCGACGTCGTCCTGCCGATCCTGCAGACCAGCGGCCTGCGCGCCGGTCTCGAATTCCAGCTCGCCTTCTCGCCCGAGCGCGAGGATCCGGGCAGCGCGTTCGAAACGCACCAAATCCCGAAGATCGTCGGCGGCCTCGACAGCTATTCCGGCGACCTGGCGGCCCGCTTCTATCAGACCGCCTTCAGCCACGTGCACAAGGTCAGCGATGCGCAGACCGCCGAAGCCGTGAAGATCATGGAGAACGTGTTCCGTGCCGTGAACATCGCGCTCGTGAACGAACTCAAGATCGCGTACGGCGAGATGGGGATCAACATTTGGGAAGTGATCGAAGCGGCCAAGACCAAACCGTTCGGCTTCATGCCGTTCTATCCCGGTCCGGGTCTCGGCGGCCATTGCATCCCGATCGACCCGTTCTACCTGTCGTGGCGCGCCCGCATGTACAATATCGACACCAAGTTCATCGAACTTGCCGGTGAAGTGAACCGCGCGATGCCGAAATACGTCGTACAAAAGCTGCAGGACGCGCTGAGCACACGGTCGGCCAAGGCATTGAACGGTGCGAAAATCCTGATCGCCGGTGTCGCCTATAAGAAGAACATCGACGATCTGCGTGAGAGCCCTGCCCTACACATCATCGACATGCTGCGCAAATACTGCGCCGAGGTGTCGTTCTACGATCCGTTCTTCCCGGAAGTGCCGCGGATGCATGAACACCCGGAGATCGGGGGCATGCGCTCGGTCAGCTTCGACGAAGCCACAATCTCCGCATTCGACGCCGTTCTGATCACCACCGATCACGACTGCTTCGACTACGACCGGTTGGCCGACTGGTCGAAGCTGATCGTGGACACGCGCAACGCTACGAAAGCGCTGTCGCCGGAACGCAAGACGAAGGTCGTGCTCGCCTAGTTATGTCTTATCGGCGCCGAGCTGTTTCGCATATCCCCGCGCGACGAGCTCGGCCATCCGATCGAATAGTTCGTTTGGTGAATGCCGGCGCAGGCGTGCGATCTCCGCTTCCATGCCCTCGGCCAGGATCAGCTCACGCTCGCCGGCCTTGAGGGCGTCCAGGATACGGCGCGCCGCTTCATCGGTGGGCATGCCATTGTCGATGGCCGCATCGCTGAACCCACGCGCCTGGGCGTTGCCGTTGAGCGCGTTCTTGGATACCTCGGTGCGAACCGATCCTGGCGCAACGACGAGCACGTGCATGCCCTGATGCGTCGTCTCCGCCCGGACGCTGTCGTGATAGCCGATGAGACCATGTTTGGCGGCGCTATACGCGCTGCGCAGCGGCGAGCCGACAATGCCGGCAACGCTCGAGATACCGACAATGTGACCGCCACCCGCCGCGACCATGCGAGGCAAGTTTGCCTGCGTCAGGGCAATCGGCGCGAGCAGATCGACGTCGATGATCCTCTGATAGACGGCAAAGATGGTGTCCACCGCGAGCGAGCGTTGCGAGATGCCCGCGTTGTTGACCAAGCCGTCTATCCCACCGCCCTGTTTTTTTGCCCAAGCCCATGCTTCATCCGCAATGGCTGGGATGCGGTCGAAGTCGGTGGCTTCGAACGGGAGGACCAAAGAGTTGCCGCCGAAATGTTTCGCAAGATCACCGAGCGCCTGTTGGTTGCGGCCGGAGAGAATGAGCATTGCTCCTGCGCTGGCTAGCTCCTGCGCGAGCGCGGCGCCGATGCCGGACGATGCACCGGTGATCCACCAGATCTTACCACTGAACATGTCGTTTCCTCAGCTTCTATAGACCGAGGCCAATTCAGCCGATTGGGGAACCCACCGCAAGCCCCGCACTCACTCAGGCGGACATCCGCATCTCTGTAAACGGCGGCGATGATGCGTTGATCCAATCCTCGATGGCGTTCCCGGTTAGCGCCGACATGGCGAGCAGATCGTTCACCGTGCGGCGGGTTGCAGTTCGTCCTGGGCGTGGCAAGCCCGGTTCGGCTTTTTGCCAGCTTGCAAACCCGGCTGGCCCCGATATTACCAGCTGTACTGATTAATGTGTGCGAGACACGGCCAAGGCCACGCACATCCCTGTCGCGGGCATGATCGCGCATCAGCATGGGATAGTCGTCGGCATCCCGAAGGTAGGTGCGAAGCAAATCGCGAAACGTCGCCGGCGAAAGGAGGCATTGCGGTTCGCTCAGCTTGTCAAGGCCGAGCAAACTGATCTCCTCCACGGCAGTGTTCGCGGCCTCCGGCGACGGAACGCGGCTTCCGCCACTAGCGAAGTGAGAAACGAGCACGAGTAACAACGCACAATGCTCCTTAGCCCAGAAACCATATGTCTTGCGCTCGTCTCAAACATTTGTAAGCCGTACCGAACCACCGATACCCTTAGGTAGAACTACGAATAAGGATTAGTACTGAGCCGTCGTGCAGCATCCATCGCACCGACGCGAAAAGCACAGCAAGTGTAAGTCCTTAACGCGTTTCGCGCATCGCGCGACCGCGAAACCGAAGGTCTCTCCGAGAAATTCGTTTAACCACCGATTGAGAAGCTTTTCGTACTTCTGGCACCGCAACGAAGGCAATCGTTCGACCCGCGATGACGTGTTGGACAGACGAAGGAGCCAGCAGGCACATGAATTCGACGAACAATTTCGACCGCGAGAGCCGTCTGCGTTTCGCCAACATCACGGAACGCACCGGTGAAGTGCTTCGCGAATTGTGGAAAAACATTCAGCAAGATCTGCCGCGCATTCTCGACGGCTTCTATGCGAAGGTCTCGGCCGAGCCGTCGGTCGGCCAGCTTGTCGGCTCGCGCTCTTCGCAACTAAAGCAGGCGCAGACGAGCCACTGGGCACGCCTTTTTTCAGGCACCTTCGACAACACCTATATGGAAAGCGTCTACCGCATCGGCCTGACGCACAAGCGCATCGGTCTTGAGCCGCGCTGGTATCTCGCCGGCTATCAGCACATACTGACCGACCTCGTCGGCGTTGCCGTCCGCGCACATCGCTGGTCACCGGCAAAGATGCAAGAAGCGATTTCCGCGGTGAACGCGGCAGTTCTCTTCGATATCGATCTGGCCACTAGCGCTTACCAGGACGCGATCGAACAGGAGAAACAGGAGGCTGCCAAAGCCATTGCCAATGGCGTGAAGGTCGTCGGCAAAGGGCTTGCAGAACTCGCGCGCGGCGATCTCTCGGTGCGCATCTCCGACACGCTTGAGGGCGAATTTTCCGCCATCGGCAACAACTTCAACAGCGCAGTCGACGAGTTGCAGAAGTCTATGATGACGACTGTCGCTTCATTCCAGGCAATTGGCCGATCGCAGGCTGTTATCGAGTTCAACCTCGACGGGACGATCATCACTGCCAACGAAAACTTCCTCAGCACGATGGGCTACGGGGCATCCGATATCGCCGGAAAGCACCACAGCATGTTCATCGATCCGGAATATGCACGCAGCGTCGAGTATCGCCAGTTCTGGGATCGCCTGAACCGTGGCGAGTTTATCTCCGACAAGTTCAAACGTCTGGGCCGCGGCGGTCGGGAGATTTGGATCCAGGCTTCGTACAACCCGCTGTTCGACGCCGCCGGCAAGCCGTTTAAGGTCATCAAGTTCGCGACCGACATCACGGCGGCCGAGAACGAGAACAACGAATTGAAGTCGAAGTTCGTAGCCATCTCGCGCTCGCAGGCCGTCATCGAGTTCGATCTGCACGGCAAAATCTTGTCTGCCAACAAGAACTTCCTTGACGTCATGGGCTACAGCGCCTCGGATATCGCTGGCGCGCATCACAGCATGTTCGTCGATCCCGAGTACGCGAAGAGCGCAGACTATCGCCTGTTCTGGGATCGCCTCGGCCAAGGCGAGTTCATGTCCGACAAGTTCCGCCGGTTCGCTCGCGGCGGCAAGGAAATCTGGATCCAGGCGTCCTATAACCCGCTGTTCGATCTCAACGGTAAGCCGTTTAAGGTCGTGAAGTTCGCGACCGACATCACGCAGATCGAAGCCGACCGCAAAGCAGCCGAGCAGGAGCGTGCCGCGAAGGCGGCACAGCAGGCGCAGGTCGTCTCGTCGCTCGCGACCGGTCTCAAGAACCTCTCGGGCGGCAATCTCGTCAGCCGCATCGACGATACGTTCGCCGAGGACTACGAACAGCTGCGGGCCGACTTTAACGCGGCGGTCGATCGTCTGCACGACACCATGAAGAGCGTGACGTCGGCCACCTCCGGCATTGCCACCGGCGCCGATGAGATCAGCCAGGCGACGGACGATCTGTCGAAGCGCACGGAGCAGCAGGCGGCGAGCCTGGAAGAAACCGCAGCAGCCCTCGAAGAAATCACCGCGACGGTCAAAAAGACGGCCCAGAACGCCAAAGAAGCCAGTGCGATCGTCACGACGGCAAAGACCGCGGCGGAAAACGGCGGCCAGGTGGTCGATACGGCGATCAAAGCTATGGGCCAGATCGAACAATCGTCGAAGCAGATCACTGACATCATCGGCGTCATCGACGAGATCGCATTCCAGACCAATCTCCTCGCCCTCAATGCGGGTGTCGAAGCGGCCCGCGCCGGCGATGCCGGGAAGGGCTTCGCGGTGGTCGCCAGCGAAGTGCGCGCCTTGGCGCAGCGCTCCAGCGAGGCGGCCCGCGAGATCAAGACCCTGATCAAGGCGTCCGGCGAGCACGTCACCTCCGGCGTCAAGCTGGTCGGCGAATCCGGCGAGGCGCTCAACCGCATCGTCAGCCAAGTCGCGGAGATCAACACGCTGGTCAGCGAGATGGCGATGGCGGCGCAGCAACAGTCCACAGGCATTGAAGAGGTGAACACGGCCGTCACCCAGATGGATCAGGTCACCCAGCAGAACGCCGCCATGGTCGAAGAAAGCACGGCCGCCGCGCGTAGCCTTGCGACCGAGACCACGGAGCTGTCTGAGCTGGTTGCCTTCTTCAAGGTCGAAGGTGGCAGTTCAGCGACACGGGCACCCGCCCGCGTCTCATCGGCACGGCCGGCCGCAAAAATGCAGCAGCGTCCGCGCGCAATCCGCGGTGGAGTGGCCCTCGCGACAAAGGTGGTCGCCGCTGAAGATGAGTGGCAGGAATTCTGAGAACGGACGTGACGAAAATGTCCGAAGGCTTTGACGCACAGGCGGTCGAGACGATGCAACTGGCATCGATCCTCGACCTCACTGCGGCAGCAGGTGTCAAGCATGAGTTGGCAGCAATGCTCGCGAGAAGCAACAGCATTCTGCTTGACGCCAGCGCAGTGCAGCGGATCACGACGCCGGTTCTCCAGGTGCTCGTCTCCGCCGCGCACAGCGCGAAGGCCGCCGGTGGCGAGATTCGCATCAGCGATCCGTCGTCGGCATTCACCGACACGATCCGCCTGCTCTCACTCGGCGACACATTCGGCAAAATAGAGGCGCAGCATGTCTAAGGTCATTCTAACGGTCGATGATTCAAAAACGATGCGCGACATGCTCAAGCTCGCGCTCAACGGCGCGGGTCACAACGTCATCCAGGCGGATGATGGCCTGAACGGTCTCGAAGCTCTGCAGGGCGCGAAGACCAATGTCGATGTCATCATCACCGACATCAACATGCCGCGCCTCGACGGCTTCGGCTTTATCGATCACGTGCGGCGGGATCCGCGCAACCGGGCTGTGCCAATTCTCGTCCTAACGACGGAGAGCGAGCCGGGAAAGAAGCAGCGCGCCAAGGATGCCGGCGCAACTGGCTGGATCGTTAAGCCATTCGATCCCGCAAAACTTCTGGCAGCTATTCAGCGCGTTTCGCCGTAGGACTCCCCTTCATGGATCCGATGGAAACCATCAAGCAGACTTACTTCCAGGAGTGCGACGAGCTCCTCCTCGCGATGGAAGAAGGTTTGATTGCGATCGAAAATGGCAATGATGACAATGAAGTGGTCAATGCCGTTTTCCGCGCCGTGCATTCCATCAAGGGCGGCGGCGGAGCGTTCAGCTTCGACAAGCTCGTCGCTTTCGCACACGTATTTGAAACCGTCCTGGATCTTCTGCGCTCCGGCAAACTGGCGGCGCGCGCGGATGTTGTGAAGGTACTCCTTCGCGCCAGCGACACGCTGGCCGACCATGTCTCGGCCGCGCGCTCGGGCACCGATATTGCAGCGCAGGCCGATGCAGACGTGAAAGCCGAGTTGAACGCGCTCTGCGGCGAGGATGGCTCTGGCGAGGCCGACGTTGTCGACTTCGATCTGGACTTCACACCCACAGCGATCGTTATCGACGACACGCCGCAGCCAACAGGTTGGACAATCCGCTTCACACCGCACACCGCCCTATTCGCCAAGGCGAACGAGCCTGCTAACTTATTTCGCGAACTCGCAACGCTCGGCGAACTCACGGCAGAGGTCGATCTGACCCGCATTCCCGCGCTCGATGCTATCGATCCGGAGCAGGCCTATATAGGATGGACGGTCACGCTGGTTGGCGACGTTGGGCGCGACAAGGTCGAGGAAGTCTTCGACTTCGTAACCGGCGACTGCGAACTTATCATTGAGCCGATAGCCGCAGTTGAAGAGATTCCACCGATCGCGTTGTTCGAACCGATATCTGAGCCGATTTCGGTACCGCAGGAGGTTCTACCGCCACCAGCTGCAGCCGGTAAAAGGGAAAACGGCAGCGGCGAGACCGCCATGAAGCAGACCATCCGTGTCGATCTCGATAAGGTAGACCGGCTGGTCAACTTGGTGGGTGAGCTCGTCATTACCCAAGCGATGCTGTCGCAACGTGTCTCGGAATGCCGGATTCCGCGCACGTCGCCCATCGGCAATGGACTCGTCGAGCTAGAACACCTGCTGCGCGAATTGCAGGAAAGTGTGATGGCGATCCGCACGCAGCCTGTGAAGTCTGTCTTCCAGCGCATGCCGCGCCTGGTCCGAGAGCTGGCGAACCAGACCAACAAGCAGGTCCATCTCGTCGTCGAAGGTGAAGGTACTGAAGTCGATAAGACCGTTATTGAACGGCTTGGCGAACCGCTGACCCACATGATCCGCAACGCGATCGATCATGGTCTGGAGACCACCGAAGAACGCGTTCAGGCCGGCAAACCGCCCGAAGGTTGCGTGACTTTGTCGGCGGAACATCGCGGCGGCCGCATCGTCATCGAAGTCAGCGACGATGGCCGTGGCATCAATCGCTCGCGCGTGAAAGAAAAGGCGATCGAGCGCGGCTTGATCTCGTCGAACGCGGCGCTGTCGGATGAGGAGATCGACAACCTCATCTTCCTGCCCGGCTTTTCGACGGCGAGCCAGGTGTCGAATATCTCCGGCCGCGGCGTTGGCATGGATGTCGTGCGGCGCAACATCGTCGATCTAGGCGGGCGTATCGTGATAGGTTCGACACCGGGCAAAGGCAGCCGCTTCAGCCTGACCTTGCCGCTGACCCTCGCGGTCCTCGATGGCATGGTCGTCGCCGTCGGCGATCAGACCTTCGTTCTTCCGCTGACCCACATCGTTGAGAGCCTGAAGGCGCGTCCGTCGGACATCCACCCATTCCAGTCTCGCCAGCTTCTGAATGTGCGCGGCTCCTTCGTGCCGCTTGTGAACACGGCCGAGTTGCTCGGCGTCGATGGCGGTGCGCCACCAAGCGATGGCGTCGTCATTCTCGTTGAGAGTCAGGGCTCGGGCCGCCTCGCCCTCTCCGTCGATGCGATCATCGGCCAGCACCAGGTCGTGATCAAAAGTGTCGAAAGCAATTACCAGCATATCGAAGGCATCGCCGCCGCGACCATTCTCGGCGACGGTCGCGTTGCCCTCATCCTCGACGTCGATGGCCTCGTCTCGCGTTGCCGCGGCCGCCTTCTCGACGCTACCGAACTTCGCCCAACAGGAACATGACCATGAGCGATACGATCACCGAAAACGCCGCCACCCGCCGTCAGTTCATCACGTTCTGTTCCAGTGAGCAGGAGTTTGGCGCCGACATCATGTCGATCCGCGAAATCCGCGGCTGGACACCGACGACGCCGTTGCCGCACGCGCCGCACTATGTGCGCGGCGTGATCAATCTGCGCGGTGTCGTGCTGCCGGTCGTGGACCTGCAGGCGCGTCTCGGCCACGGCCAGACGGAAGCAAACCCAAAACACGTAGTCATCGTCGTGAAAGCATCCGATCGCACCATTGGTCTGCTGGTTGACGCGGTATCGGACATCCTCACCGTAACAAGCGCCGAAGTGCAGCCAACGCCGGAACTGGCGCGCGACGAACAGGCGGAATTCGTAGATGGCATCGCCGTTCTGGGCGAGCGCATGGTCACGATTCTCAGCATGGAACGTCTTGCGGCCTCGCTCGTGAATACGAAGCAGCCGGCTGCGCTGGCGGCCTGATACCATGGCGGAGCGGCTCATGTCACAAACCGGATTGCCGGTCGCGGCGGGAGAGTTTGCTTTCACCTGGGCGGACTTTCGCGACATCGCCGCGCTGGTTCACGGCGAGGCCGGCATTGTTCTCAGCGAGAGCAAAGCTAACCTCGTTTATTCCCGCCTAGCCAAGCGCCTGCGTATTATCGGTCTGCGGAGTTTTCGCGAATACTGCGCCCTGATCGCCAGCGATGAAGGCGTCGATGAACGCCAAGCCCTTATCGCGGCGATGACGACCAACGTCACTCGCTTCTTCCGCGAGCCGCATCACTTCGATCACCTCGCCGAGGTGACGCTGCCGCCGTTGGTCGAGGCTGCGCGAAAAGGTGGCCGCGTACGCATCTGGTCGGCCGGTTGCTCTTCGGGCGAAGAACCCTACTCCATCGCCCTCACCCTGCTCAGCGTCATGCCGGACGCGGGCGAGCACGATGTGCTGATTCTCGCGAGCGACATCGATCCCAACATGATCGAGCGAGCGAGCAGCGGCAGCTATCCCGCAGAACGTCTGGGCGACATTCCGGTCAAGATGCGCGCGCGCGGCGTCAAGACAATGGGCTCGGCATTCGGGTTCACCAACGACGTGCAGCGGCTGATCCGGTTCCGCCAGCTCAATCTGCTGAAGACTTGGCCGATCAAGAACCAGTTCGACGCCATCTTCTGCCGCAACGTGATGATCTATTTCGATCACGAGACACAGGACTCTATTTGGCGCCGCTACGCTGCGCAACTGCAACCAAACGGCTTCCTCTACATCGGCCATTCTGAACGGATAGCCGCGGATTCGCTGTTCCGCCTTACGGCGCAGACAACTTACCGGCTGGAGAAGCGATAGATGAAGCGTGTCCGCCTTCTGATCATCGACGACTCCATTACCGTGCGCCGGCTGCTCACGGAGATTTTCGGCCGTGATCCGGAGATCGAAGTCATCGGCGCGGCGCCTGATCCACTCGTCGCGCGGCAAATGATCAAAGATCTGAACCCAGATGTCATCACACTCGATGTCGAGATGCCGAACATGAACGGTCTCGACTTCCTCGAGAAGATCATGCGCCTCCGCCCCATGCCGGTGGTGATGGTGTCGACGCTGACGAAGCGCGGCACAGAGGTGACGCTCGATGCCCTCGCGCTCGGCGCTGTAGATTACTTTGCCAAGCCGGCCGGCAACCTCGCGTCACTGCTCAACGACGGCGCCGAGGGTTTGTGCCGGAAAGTAAAGTCGGCGGCAGCAGCGCGCGTGCGGCCAGGTCCGCCAAAGCCTGCTCAGACTCCCGCCCCGCAGCAGGAGTTCCAGAAAAAGCTCATCGCGATCGGCTCATCGACCGGCGGCGTGGAAGCGTTGATCGATGTGATCGCGCATTTCCCGGCCAATTGCCCGCCGACGCTCATCACACAACACATGCCGGCAGGCTTCACGACGTCTTTCGCGAGCCGTCTAGATCGCATCAGTGCCGCAAAAGTGACGGAGGCCGTCGAAGGCGCACCGTTGAGCCCGGGGCACATCTACCTCGCGCCCGGCGCTGTATCACATCTGGAGGTCACCGGCCGCGGCACGTGGCGTTGCGCTCTCGTGCCTGACGCCCCGACGAGTGGCCACCGGCCTTCCGTCGATCGGTTGTTCTATTCCGTTGCGCGCACAGTCGGTGCGGATGCCATCGGCGCCATCCTTACCGGCATGGGCAGCGACGGTGCGGCCGGCCTCAGGGCGATGCGCGACGCCGGCGCCGCGACGATCGGCCAAGATGAAGGGACGTCTGTCGTCTACGGCATGCCACGTGTCGCATTTCAGCAAGGCGCCGTTCAGCGCCAGCTGCCGCTCGAGAAAATCGGGCCCCAAATCCTGCGAATTGCGTCCAGCGAAGCGAAGGAGACAGCCTAATGGCCGCGGCAGCGAAGCTTCAGGTAATTGTCGTCGACGACCAGATGACGATGCGCGCCCTCGTCCGTACAGGCCTGAACCAGATCGGTATCAGCCAGGTACGCGAATTCGCGTCTGCGGAAGAAGCGAACCAGAACCTCACAGTGCAACCAGCACATGTCATCATCTCCGACTTCAACATGCCGGGCATGGATGGGCTGGAATTCCTGCGTGCTGTTCGCGCAAAGGCAGAAAACAAGAACACCGCGTTTCTGCTGCTCACCGGCCGCGCGGATAAGGATCTTGTCGCGCGCGCCATTCAGTTCGGTGCAAACAACTATCTCGTCAAACCGTTCACTGTCGCCACGCTGAAGCAGAAGATTGAGCAGGTGGTGGGGGCTCTCACCTGATGCTCGCAACCGCTGCATCGTCACGTGCGTCTGCACGCCCGAGCATCCGGCGCTATCACAATGCGCAGGATGGCTGCTGGCATGTGCAGCTAACACAGGGCGATATGCACGTCACCGGCGAGGCGAACGAGGTGCTCACCACCATCCTCGGCTCGTGCATCGCGGCCTGTATCCGCGATCGCGATCTCGGCATCGGCGGGATGAACCACTTTCTTTTGCCGGAGGGCGATGCGCAGGGGACGGAAGCACAGCGCTATGGCGTTTACGCCATGGAGCTGCTGATCAACGCGATCCTGAGCCGCGGTGCGCGTCGCGACAGGCTGGAAGCCAAGCTGTTCGGCGGCGCCAATGTGCTGGCCGGCGTTACCAGTATCGGAACGCGGAATGCCGCATTCGCGCGCGAGTTTCTATCCGATGAAGGCATTGCTGTGATCGGCGGAAATGTGGGTGGCACCAGTCCGCGGCGCATTCTTTACTGGCCGCACAGCGGTCGGGCGCGGCAATTGCTGATGCCGACAAAGTCGGTGGTCATCGAGACCGAGCTGCGCAAGGCCAAGACCGAGAGCGTGGAACTGGAGGGAAGAGACAGTGTCGAATTCTTCTAGCGATCCCGACAACGCGATTGTCCGCTTCCTCGAGGGAATCTCACGCGAGTGCACGGAACTGGGCAACGACATGGCCACGCTCGGAGATTTCGTCTCAGGCTCGATGGTCGAGTCTGCCTCGCCTGAAGTAATGTTCCAACTGCAGGCGTTTGACCGCCTGTCGCAGAACGCCCACGCCCAAGCGCGTCTGCTGGCACGGATCGCTCGCTTCGTCCTTGAGGACGGCGAAGTGTCTTTGGCCGAGTTGTCCGGTCTGGCGGACGACGTGCCGATCCACGATGCCCGTGCCCGGTTGCGTCAGGCGATCAACCCGCTCGCCGCACCGCCGCCAAGTGCCGACGACGACATATGGTTCGATGACGATCCCGAGCAGAAAGTGGCATCGTGACCAAGCCACGCATGAATCTGAGCGGTGTGCCGGCACTGGTTGTCGATGGCGACAACTATTCCGTCGGCCTGATGCTGCAGATGCTGCGCGGCCTCGGTCTAGAGAGTCCCTCCGTAGTGAATACGATTGCGGAGGCGAAACCGCTCCTCGAAAATCGTCAATATGACCTAATGATCTGCGAGGCGGAGTTGCCGGATGGCGACGGTGCGCGCTTCGTCAGTTGGCTACGGCATTTGAAAAGCCAAAACCGGTTTATTCCTGTCATTGCTGTGACGTCCTACTCGCATTTGCGCAACGTGACCGGCATGCGCGACGCCGGTGCGCACATTGTTTTGCGTAAGCCTGTCTCACCGCAGGCATTGTTCGACCACATTCACTGGTCTGCGAAGTCCCCTCGCCCCTTTGTCGAGCTGCGCAACTACACCGGCCCAGATCGCCGCTTCAAATTCGCTGGACCGCCAAGCGGTAATGGGCGTCGCGAGAGCGACCTGTCGCACGAGATAGGCGATGCTATGGAACCGAACCTGTCGCAGTCCGAAATCGACTCTTGGATGAAACCTATGAAGGTCTCCGTAGAATGAGCAACGCTTCCAATGTCATGCTGATCTGGCGGCAGCAGAGCCGTCTAGCCAAACAGATTGAACGTCCAGGCGGCATCTCCAAGGGCGATGCGATCGCGAAGGCTCTGGAAAACATCGAGGCCTTGCGTGCCGAGTATGTCGCACACATCGGTGTATTGATTGAGCAGGCTGAGGCTATCACAGCGACGCGGAGCGCCGACGCATTCCATCAACTGCTGAGAATCGGCGACACCATCATCTCACTTTCCGGCACCTACTGCTTCCATGATCTCTGCGGTACAGCAAAGCATCTTTGCGACCTGCTATCGGCTTTTATCGAGCGAAATGAAACTGACTGGGCGCCGGTTGCTGTACATGTGCGCGCTCTTCGGCTGTTCGCGCCAGGGAGTATCGATGTGGGAGAGATTAGTGCGCAAAAGGTACTGCTTGAGCTTCGCAAAATTCTCACTCATTTCGAGATTGAAGACGCGGAGGTGCTGTGGGATGCCGGTTCCGATCCAGCAACTACGCAGGACTACTTAGCCCCCCTGAATTCCAACCGAACCTTAAGAACACGCGCCTAGCGTGCACAACGCATCGTCCGTTCTTGTGCGCCATGAACCCGACTGATCTTTCGGATATCAAAGCGGCCGTACCGCCGGAGGCCCTGGCACGCGGGGCGACCTATATTATCAATCTATCCGTACTGCGGGCAGAGACCGGCGCGCTGTGGAGCAGTCTGGTCGAAGGCGTCCATCTCCGCCTTGAGACGGCGTGCAAGCGAGCGCTCGCGCCTCAAGACTATTTTGCGAACGTCGATGAACTTCGCTATCTGGTTGCGATCAACGCGAGTCAGCCCAGCGAGTCGGCCGAAGTCGTGTTGCGGATCGCCTATGAGCTGACGATTGCCATTCTCGGAAGTTGCGAGCCGCGCGGCTTATCGCTCGAGCGCGTTGAAGGTTACGGCAACGGCGATCTGATCTCATCGCCCATTCGTCCCGACGAACTTGCTAGAATCGCGCAGGGCGTTGACGCCTCTCAACGCACCTTACCCGCAAAATCGAGCGAGTGGTCGGAGGAGGGCGGCAAGCGCAAGAAGCGCGTACCCCATCGTGACGGAATCACAATCCACCATCATTTCGAGCCGATCTGGGATTGCCGTCATGAGGCTATCACGACCTACATGTGCTGTCCGGAGCGCGTCGAGGAGACTGACGGCGTCGGCACAAAGACACTCGATATTTCAGACTTGACGCAGCAGGAGCGAACAACGCTCGATTTGTCCTGCATCGCGCACGGCGTGCGATCTCTCAGCAGGGGCGTCGAGATTGGTGACCGATTTGTGCTTGCTTTGCCTGTCGGCTTCGAAACGCTCAGTGCTCCCTTGGGACGTACCGAATTCGTCCGCCTCTGTCGCGGATTGCCAGCGGCATATCGGCCTTATCTGCTCTTCATGCTGACGGGTGTGCCGCTCGGCGTGGCCCAGTCACGCCTTGCTGACTTGATTGCGCTCATCCGGCCGTTTGGCCGGCTTGTGGCATCGGTCGCACCCGGATGCCGCAACTTCAACGCCTATCAAGGTCAAGGCTTGTCGGGCGTCTTTCTGGATTGTGCCACTCTGGGACAGCAGGCGCAGCGTTCGACGACAGACATCGTCCATCTGGCCGCCGCATCTCGTAGTGCACGCATCAGCAGCATGGTCTGCGGCATCACAGACGTGTCCGTCGCCAACCAGGCGCATGCCGCGGACATTCATTACCTGCACGGATCAGCTATTGCCGAGCCCGTCGCGGCGCCCAGACGTATGTCGTACCGCTCCCGCTCTATCATTTTGCCGAGCGCGGAATCAGAAGTGGCGGAGGAGTGGTTCTAAGACGCGTCGCGCTGGCGACCGCACAGTCCACAAATAAAAATGGTGGGCGATGTTGGACTCGAACCAACGACCAGCTGATTAGGAGTTACGAACTTTATGTTTCCCAGAGATACCTATTCGTTCCCCGACGTTCAGAAGATGTTGGAATCACTAGCTTTCTAGCGCTACTGGTGCTTCCTTCGTTGGACAACGTTTCCAATCGCGTTGTTGCACGGCTGTTGCACAGAGGAAGGCAATACTTGAAGAACAAGATCGGCAAACGGGCATGGATGCCCTCCTCCCCGGACAGACCCTGTTTGACACCGAGGTCAGAGGCTTCGTTGCTCGTCGTCTCTCGTCCGGCAAAATCACCTTTGGCCTGAAATATTCCGAAAGCGGGTCTGGCAGTCAGAGATGGTTTGCTCTCGGGGTAATGGACGGCGCGTTCACCGCCGAAAAAGCTCGACAGGCGGCTATCCTCGCTAGGGGTAGGATAGTTGAGGGTCGCGATCCTCAGGCCGAACGGGTGGCAGCGCGCAGGAAGCGCGAACTCCCAAATACTCTCAATCGGCTGTTAGATGATCATTTGCGCCTTTATGTCGTGGCGAACGGCCTTCGCAGTGCGAAAGAGATCGAACGCTGCTTCGAGAAATACGTACGCCCAACGCTGGGCGGTGTCCCAACCAGCGATCTTCGTCGGAGTCACGTGGTCTCATTGCTTGACGATATCGCCACGAACAATGGTCCTGTGATGGCTGATCGGGTGCTCGCTCATCTGCGAAAGGCGCTCAACTGGTATGCTGCCCGAGACGATGCATTTCACGTCCCGATCGTACCTGGCATGACTCACACCAAACCGAGGGAACGTGCCAGAGACCGAGTGCTCTCCGATGACGAAATTAGAATTCCTTGGGAGGCGACAGCATCCGATAGTCTGGGCACGTTTGGAGCTCTAGTTCGGATGTTGCTTCTATGGGGTGTTTCGCGACGAGCAATACGAGCACTCTGCGTTTTTTTGTCAGTTGACTTTGTGGTCCAGTGTGCACGGCTGCATGATCTCACTATTGTCCCCGTTCCTGATTACGTCAGTCTCGACGAATTGGTTGTCGAAGATCTCATTTTCGGAACAGGTAGACCCGCAATCCTGTTGCCGGCATATGAGGGAGCGCCAAAGTATGAGGCGTCCCTGGATCGTATCGTCGTGGCTTGGGACTTCAGCCGTGCAGCTTCTCGCGCGCTTGCCGACGCGATGCCACTGCTAAAGAAGGCCAAGAAGGTGTCGGTCCTAACAGTCCGGGGCGAGAAAGATATTCCGGACAGCATGTCCCAAACGGATTTGTATCGACACCTCCAGATGCACGGAGTGATCGCCGATATCGATGAAGTTTCGGCTGGTGGGGTTACGATCGGTGATGCGATGATGGACAACATTTCCGCGCGCCGCGCCAACATGCTTGTAATGGGTGCATTTGGGCATTCGCGGCTGCGAGAATTTGTGCTGGGCGGCGCGTCACGAGCCATGATCTCAAAGCCGCCGATTCCCATATTCATGTCGCATTAGCGGTATGGTCGCTCGCGAGTTCAAAAAACGAAGGGCTGTGCCCATTGAGCTGCGCCTGAATACTCTGTCGCAGCTGTTTCAGTCGCTCGACCCTTACCGCTTTCGAGAACGAGATCTGGACCGGAACGCAGAGGAGTTCATCGTCACCTGGGCGCGTGAACTCCCAAGTGATGGTGCTCTTGAAATACTGATCCACCTGCCGAGCAGCGAAGCCCGTGGCGAAGGCCAATCGGACATTCAGAGTGCAATCAGCCGTCACTTCTCCTTCCGCGCAGAGGAAGCCACCCAGGACCTTCGCGAGCAGTTTGCGATTGGCAGGATATATCTCGTCATGGGGCTGTCCGTCCTGACGGCTTGCATGCTCTCAGCTCAGCTTATCGAGAGGCTGGCCCCGGCCCAAAATTGGACCAGAGTTGTTGCGGAAGGTCTTGTGATCCTCGGTTGGGTAACCAACTGGCGGCCGGCTGAAATACTGCTCTTTGAATCGCTGCCGATCTATCGGCGCCGCCGTCTCATGAGACGCCTTGCAACCGCGCGCGTAATTGTCATGCCGATCGCGGCAGCATAGCCACACAGGTAGCGATTATCGCATCCTCCGGGCCAACGATGCCGTGTGAACAGGTTTTTAACAGCGCAGCATGCGGCGGCTGGAGTTCCCGCCAAAAATACGAGAACGTCTTGTCGACCGGGCGCGGAGGTGACTTCGCCCGAGGTTTGCCCCACAGACAGCGTCCGGCCAACCCACACTCAAGCTGAAGGATACTTCGAAGCATCCGCAGATTGCTCGCCAGCGGGTGGTCTACGAAAGACTTTTCTCCTGCGCGCGACTGGGAAAAATACGGCTTCATGGAGGGCGACGAGATTCCTGATGGCTGGACCGTCTCGGTTCGATACCGGGACGCCGAGGGCGTTTTTCGCACCAGACATTATCTCTTGGCCCTCACCGAAAAGGATGCAGCGCGACAGGCAGTCCAAGCCAAATCCTGTCACCTGAGAGAATCGTAGGAGAGACACCGTGCGACGCCCGTTTTTTGCTCGCTCGCGCTATGCGAGCGGGTGACGTTCTACAAATTGGTCGCGGGTAATAGCCGCGATGACGCGGAACTCAAATAGGCTGACTTGATTTGTTTGCGAATGACTTCACTTCCCGGGCAGGACCGACCGGATGGATACCGTCGAAGATTTAGAGCAACAAGTGGCGGCATATCGCTTAAAGATCGCGTGGCAGCAGAACCTCATTGAAGAGTTTCGCGCCGCGAAACACGACCTGGAAACCGCAAGGGCAGTGCTAGTGGGCCTTCAGATTTCTCTGCGAGATTGCGAGGAGCGCCTCGCAGTCGTTCAACAGGCGACTGCTTGACCTTGTCCCGACTCGTTATTGCTCCTGCCTGCTGGCCTCCGCCAAGCGGTTAGGTAACGGGTGTTGCAAGACGAGCTTGCGCCAGCTCCGCGCAACGCGGCTAAAGCTTTCTCTAACCCCTGGGTCAGTGGCAGAGTTCGCCATCTCTTCAGCCTCGGCAGCACGCGCCAAATACAACTGTATTCGCTCGCCGTGTGAAATGTCTTTGGCCTTCGTCCTCATGGTTCTGTTGGTTTTTTGAGTATCGCCGTATGATCTCCCCTACCCTGGCGACCATTTAAAAAAGGTGACCTCGCCGCAAAGGGGACAAACGGCGAGGTCAAGTCACTCACAGAGACGACGGATAGTACATCTCCAGCTTCGGCTCTCCAGGCTCGATTTTGAAAGATATGGGCTGCCACTCGTTGCTCCCGCTTTCAGCTACTTTTTCTTGTGGCAGCAATGATTCGATCCTCTACCTGCCGTCAAGCCACAGATTTCAGCCGGAGAAGTTGGGGTGGCGGGGACTAGCCACCCCAGCAGTGATCAGGCGGCCTTCTTGTTGTCGATGGCTTTGAGCTCGGTTCCGTTGATCGCGATGCGGCGCGGTTTCTTTTCTTCCGGCACGACGCGTTCAAGGTGGATGTGGAGCAGCCCGTTCTCCAGCTTCGCGGACCGAACCTCCACATGTTCTGCGAGCTGGAAGCGCCGTTCGAACGCGCGGGCGGCAATACCTTGATAGAGGTAGCCGTCCTTTTTGAGATCCTCGGATGTGCCGGTCACTGTGAGGACACCGTCGCGCACCTCGACGTTCAGATCTTTCTCGGCGAAGCCGGCGACCGCAAGCGTGATGCCGTAGTTGGAGTCATCGCTGCGCTCGATGTTGTAAGGCGGAAAGCCAGTGCTGATTTCCGCGGGCTCTTGGAGCATGTCGAAGAGACGGTCGAAGCCGATGGTTGAACGGAAGTAGGGTGTGAAGTCTATGCGCATTACAACCTCCTGAAAGCATTGCAATTTCTCATTCCAAGACACCCGATGGTCGCCTTGGCAAGAAAAAACTAGGGCAGGCCAAAGCGGCTTCAAGGGGTGGACTAGAAAAAAATTGGAGCGACACGCTTCTTTCTCTTGAAGGGTAGAACGGCCCTCCCAAATTCCTCGATCGAGCGCGCTGCTTCCGCACCGCGCGTTGGTAATGAGCCAAAAAAAAAGTGGGATGTCATGTTAGTGCCTGCGCCAGCGCGACAATATTCGACCGGGGATGACGAACTCGACCGGCTGTTACAGCCATCAAGGTTCTACCGCTATCCTAGGGACGTGCTTGCCGACGCGACCCTGAGCATTCCTGAAAAACGAGCCATACTATCGGCGTGGGTCTCAGATGCCTGTGCGGTGGATTCCCTACCAACGCTGCG
>DATAHD010000550.1:0-8900 GCA_036263395.1 Rhizomicrobium sp.
GTCGAGACCGAAGCGGTGGTTGAACCCGCCGCCGCAGCGCACCGCGTATTTCTCCATCACGCGCAGCCCCGGCGTCGTCTTGCGGGTGCAGACGATGCGCGCCTTCGTGCCGCTCACGGCGTCCACCAGCGCCCGCGTCGCGCTCGCGACACCCGACAGATGCCCGAGGAAGTTCAGCGACACGCGTTCACCCGTCAGGATCGCACGCGCCGGCCCGCGCACGGTGGCGAGCGTGGTGCCGGACTGAACCGTCGATCCGTCTGGCGCTTCGACGGTGAATGTCAGCGAAGGATCGACGAGACCGAAGGCCGCCGCGGCGGCGTTCAGCCCAGCGATGGTGCCTTGCTGCCGCGTGACGAACTTCGCTGTCGCCGTCTGCTCGGCAGGGATCGTCAGTTCCGATGTGATGTCACCGGCGCGCCCGAGATCTTCCTCAAGCGCGTGCCGCACAATCGGTTCGACCAGCAGATCGTGCGGTGGCCGGGTAAAGGGAAGGGCGTTCATCAGAGCGATGCAGCAGCTTTGGGTGTTGCGGATGAGGCGGCGATACGGTTGGCATCGTCCAGCGTGAGGAACGTCCGCTTGCCGGGCTCGCTCGTCGCGGGATAGTCGGTGCGATAATGCCCGCCGCGGCTCTCCTGACGCGTCAACGCCGCTGCCGTTACCAGCTTCGCCGCGGCTGTCATGTTGAGAAGCGCAGGTTCGTTGCCGCCGGCACGCTCCACCTGCTCGATGGTCGCAAGCGCTTCGCGCATGCCGGTCGCGTTGCGCTCGAGACCGACAAGCCGGGTCATGGCGTCGCGCAACACATGCGGTGGTGCAGGGGATGCGAAGCGCTGCGGTGCTGCCGGCTCGCCACGGCCTTTGCGCGGCGTGACATTGCCTCGAACGTCATCAGCTACGCGTGCGCCGAACACCAAACCTTCAAGCAGCGAATTCGAGGCAAGACGGTTCGCACCATGCAGTCCGGTCGCGGCGCATTCGCCGACAACCCAAAGTCCTTCGAGCGAAGACCGGCCCTGCGCGTCGCTCGCGATGCCGCCCATGTGATAGTGCGCGGCGGGCGCCACCGGGATCGGCTGCGTTGCCGGATCGATGCCTGCGCTTTGGCATGCCGCATAGACGGTCGGGAATTTCTGCGGGAAGGCAACGCCGACCGCTTTGGTGCAGTCGAGGAACGTGAAGTGTCCGTTTGCGATCTCGCGATGGATAGCACGCGCCACAACATCGCGCGGCGCCAGTTCGGCGTCGGCATGAACATCGAGCATAAAGCGGCGGCCGTTCTCATCGACCAGGATCGCGCCTTCACCACGCAGCGCTTCCGTTGCGAGCGGCGCCGGATCGCGGCCGATGTTGATCGCCGTCGGATGAAACTGCACGAACTCCGGATCGGAGATCATCGCACCCGCGCGCGCCGCCATGCCGAGGCCTTCGCCACGCGCTTCCAGCGGATTGGTCGTGACCGCGTAGAGCGCGCCGAGGCCGCCCGTCGCGAAGATCACCGCCGGTGCCCGGAACAGCACCAACCGCGCCTGCGGTCCAATGCCGGTGCGCGCGAAGAGGCCGGTGACGCGGCCATCTTCAATCGCCAACTCAACGGCGTGAAAGCCTTCCGCCAGCGTGATGGAGGACGAGGCGAGGGCGGTCTGCGCCAGACGGTGTGAAATCTCGGCGCCTGCGCGGTCGCCCTTCACATGCACGATACGGGCGGCCGAATGCGCTGCCTCGCGACCCACAGCGAGCTTGCCGTCCGCTCGGCGGTCAAACGGCGCGCCCATTGCCAGCAGGTCCGCGATCCGCTCCGGCGCCTCACGCGCCACAAACGCGGCCACGGCTTCGTCCACGAGGCCTGCGCCAGCGGTGACAGTGTCGGCCGCATGAGCCTCCCACGTGTCGCCTTCGCCCACGGCCGCTGCGATGCCGCCTTGCGCCCAGGCGCTCGAGCCGGAGACGCCCGGTCGCGTTCCTGCGAGGACCAGCGACGGGAACGGCGCCAGCTTCAGCGCCGTGAACAGCCCGGCGATGCCGGCGCCCAGGATCAGGGCGCCTTTGCACTCGATGACGTTGTCGACAATGCGGGCCATGACGCCCTCCTTGAACGGCTTACGCGGCTGCTTTGTTTGCCACCGGCTTCACGGCCAGCATGCGATCGATCGGCAGTTTCGCGCGTGCCGCGATGGCGGGATCGATCAGCACTTCGTGTGTCATCGTCTGCAGCGAGTGCAGGATGCCTGCGAGCGTAATGCGCTTCATGTGCGGGCAGAGATTGCACGGACGCACGAATTCAACGTCCGGATACTCGACCGCCACGTTGTCGCTCATCGAGCACTCGGTGACCATCACCACGCGCGTCGGGCGATGCTGGCCGACATAGCCAATCATCGCGGCCGTCGAACCGGCGAAGTCTGCTTCCGCGACGACTTCCGGCGGGCATTCGGGATGCGCCAGCACCGTCACGCCCGGATTGGACCTGCGATAGTCGCGGATTTCTTCCGCCGTGAAGCGCTCGTGCACCTCGCACGCGCCTTCCCAGGTGATGACCTTCACGCCCGTCTGCTTGGCGACGTTCTGCGCGAGGTATTTGTCCGGGATCATCAGAACCGTATCGACGCCCCATTCGCGGGCGATCTCTTCGACAACCGCGACGGCGTTGCCGCTGGTGCAGCAAATATCGGTCTCCGCTTTCACATCGGCAGACGTGTTCACATAGGTGACAACCGGAATGCCCGGATATTTCTGCTTCAGCAGACGGACATCGGCGCCGGTGATCGACGCTGCCAGCGAGCAGCCTGCGCGCAGATCGGGGATCAGCACCGTTTTCGACGGTGACAGGATTTTCGACGTCTCTGCCATGAAGTGAACACCGGCCTGCACGATCACCTGCGCATCGGTGCGCGCGGCCTCTCGCGCGAGCGCAAGGCTGTCGCCGGTGAAGTCGGAGACGCAGTGGAAGATTTCCGGCGTCATATAGTTGTGGCCGAGGATGACGGCGTTGCGCTCTTTCTTCAGCGCGTTGATCGCCTGCACATAGGGCGCAAACGTCGGCCACTCGATCTCCGGCACGACATGCGCGACTTTTGCGTAAAGCGGCGCGGTAGCACGTGCCACATCCGGCGTGTAAGCCAAATCCTGGTTGCGAGTCGTCATCCTCTGCATCCTTCCTGCCTTGCACCACTAATACTCTATTTGAGTATAAATATGGGGCAAAAACACCGGCCTTCAATGGGCCGGTTACTGGAGCGATATGCTACAGATGAGCATTAATCGGTCAAGCGCCGATGTGTCCTTCATCACACCGTTCCGCAACGCTGCTATTGAACTTTTGTGACGCCAGATTACCGAATAATTTCAAAGGGTAATCAGCGTTAACTAGTTGTGGCAGTCCTGCAACGGTCGGCTCGAAATGCTGCTTTTGAACGCAGCTTTGCGCGATCTTCGGGATGAACTGCGCGCTGAGCGGACTATGTATCCGCCACAGCCTGATTCACACCAATGGAGTTATCAGTGAAGCTTTCCTCGAAGTTCTTGGCCACCGCTTCCGTTGCCGCGCTCGCGGCTCTCGTCAGCGTTCCGGCGTCTGCGGATGTGGCCGCGACTGTCAGCGGCAGCTATGCCAACATCGACGTCGGCCCGGGCAGCGCCGATGTGTGGGGCGGCAATGGCGCCCTTACCGGCATGTTCGCCGACAACTGGGGCGGTGAAGCCGACCTGTCGTATCACAACATCTCTGGTGCCGGCAGCACGGACATCTGGTCGTTCGGCGGCAACGTGTTCTGGCGCGGCATGGACACGCGCGTTGCGGCGTCCGTGATGTATCACGACATCACCGGCGGCAACGCCACCAACTACGGTCTTGGCGCCGAGTGGTTTGCTGGCGACAGCGTCACGCTCGCGATCAAAGGCGGCGGCATCTCGGGCTCGGGCGCCAATGGCGGCTATGTCGGTGGTGACGTGAAGTGGTACGCGATGCCGAACCTCGCGTTCGACGGCCGCGTCGATTACGCCGATCAGGGCGTTTCGACCACGACCGAGACGCTGCAGGCCGAGTGGCTCTTCTCGGAAGATACGCCGGTCTCGATCTATGGCGGCTATCAGCACGTTGACGTCGGCGGCCTCGGCGGCAACGGCAACGTCTGGTTCGTCGGCATCAAGCTGTACGCCAATGGCGGCAACGGCACGCTGGTCGATCGTCAGCGCAGCGGCACGCTCGGTTACCTGTCGCAGTCGCCGGTCTTCATCGACCAGTACTAAGACAGCGATGTTTAAGGAAGACGGGCTCTCGCAAGAGGGCCCGTTTTTCTTTGGGCTAACCGCCGCGACGCGAGCCGAGGCGCACGCCAATCGCGGGCCGCTCGCTAAGTACCTCGCGGCGAAAGCGGAACAGCTCGGCCGGCCGGCCGCGCGTCGCCTGTGCAAACCGCTTGGTGCCTTCTACGAGGCCCTGATCTTCAACCAGGCGGCGGAAGTTCTGCTTGTGCAGGCGGACGCCGGAGATTGCTTCGACGGTCTTCTGCAGCTCGAGGAGCGTAAACTCCGGCGGCATCAGTTCGAACACAACTGGCCGGTATTTCATCTTCCCGCGCAGCCGCGAGATAGCGGTTGCCAAGATACGGCGGTGATCGAACATCATGCTCGCCCCAAGTGCCGCGGACGGTGCGGCGGCGACGCGTCCATCGCGTACTGCCTCGCTCACCAGCCCGGCTTCGTAGAGTAACTCGTAGCGTTCAAGGACACGCTCGTCGTCCCATGGCGCGCCATCGAAGCCGAAGCTCTGCCGTGCACGTTCGAGGCGTTGGGATGTTTGTGCCGACGAGCCGGCGCTTTTGGCGAATACCTTGAGGGCGGGCACGATCACCTGCGCGATGATCGCCGGCCGCTCGTTGCGCCAGTCTTCCCATGGGAAATAGCGATACCACTCACGCCAGACAGTATCCGGCGCCTGTAGCTCGCCAGTCTGCTGAACCAGCGCGAGATAGCCGACAGACACGATGCGCGGCGCATCACTGGGAGTCGTCGCATGTCGGCCGCGGTCGCCGAAGGTGTAGAGCTGCTCGGCATAGCCGAGATCGAGGTAGGTTTGCTCCTTCACCCATGTCCGTACACCGCTTTCCAGCGTGCGATGATGCAGCGGGTCGAAGGGGCCGAAGGGAAGGGCATCGGTCTCGCCTTGCCGGACCGTCAGAACGCAGGGCTGCTCGTTCGCGACCGAGGCAATCGCGACCGACAGGCCGATGCGTACGACATCTTCCGGCTTCGCGCGCTGCATGGATCAGATGCTCACCGGCAGCTCGAAGGGTTTGCCCTCGACGGCGATGGCACCGCGCCCGATCGCTTCAATGGCATCGACCATTTTCCCGCGCCGTCCCAGAATATCGTCGCCGATTTGTACCATGAGCCGGTTGGGCGCGGCATGGGCGGCGCGAGACCGCAGCATCTGCGCCAGCGCGACCTCATTCCCCGGACCCAGGCGGTCGCAGGCCACAATGAAAGCCGCGGCGGTCGAGCGGCTGATGCCCGCCCAGCAATGAACCAGCATCGGAGACGCTGCGTCCCAATCGCGGGCAAACTCAAGCAGGGTCAGGACGTGCTTCGCGGCAGGCGGCGTGTCGCCGGCCGAGATGTCGACTATGTCCTGTACGCCCAGCCGCAGATGACGCTCTTCGCCCAGCACGGGATGAACCTCGATCATGTGATCGGGCGAGAGCAGCGTGACCATGTGCGATGGCCGGTGCTGCGCGATGGCGTCGTCGATCGCGGAAAGTGGTGTCACCAGGATTTTCGGCATCGCAACGGCACTCGCTTCGAGATTAGGCAGACAATCGTCGAAACCGCTCCAGAAACTGCGCTTGCGCTTCTTCCGGTGGAAGCGGCACGAGGCGCGGAATCTTCACGGTCTCCGGCGGCGTCCCGAAGTACTTTCGGGCCGCCTCCGGTTCGAACCCGGCCAACTGCGTAGCCTCGCAAAATGCAGAAATTATGTCGGCCTTCTTAAGTATCTGGGCGAGGTCGGCCGGGGGCTTGGGAGGGAGGCTGAAGCGCTGATGGATGGCGGCGAGCAGGCGACGCTCGAAGGCCTTGTAGTCGATGCCGACCGCCGACTTAAACGGGCTGATCAGATCACCGATTACATATTCGGGCGAGTCGTGGAGCAGCGCCATAAGACGCGCTTCGCGGCTGAGCTTTGGGCTGAGCTCCTGGGCCAAGCGCTCGACGACGACAGAGTGCTGGGCGACCGAGAACGGGTAAGGCCCTTTCGTCTGACCGTTCCAGCGCGCCACGCGCGCGAGGCCGTGTGCGATGTCCTCGATCTCGACATCGAGCGGCGAGGGATCGAGGAGATCGAGTCGGCGGCCGGACAGCATGCGCTGCCAGGCACGTGGCTGTCGGGCGCTCGCCATCGCGTTACATCAAGAGCAGGCGCGCTGACACCAACGCGAGGGTGACGGCGAGCGCATAGCGGAGGAATGTGTCCGACATGCGTGGCGCGAGATAGCTGCCGAGGAAGATGCCGGGCAGCGAGCCTATGAGGAGTGCTACGAGCACGGGCACATTGATCGAGCCCTGCAGCAGGTGACCCAGGCCGGCAACGAGCGTCAGCGGCACGGCATGGACGATGCCGGAACCGGTGATCTGGATGATCGGCAGGCGCGGGTACAACAGGATCAGCGCGGTGACGCCGAGCGCACTGGCGCCGACCGACGACAAGGTCACGAGAACGCCGAGGATGATGCCGGTGATCACCGTGTAGCGATCGAGCGTGCTCTTGGGCAGCGCATCGGCGCGATGGCCGTAGCGATCGATGATCTGGTTGCGGAAGAGCAGCGAGATGACGGTCAACACGAGCGCGACCGCCAGAACCTTCGTGACGATCCCGTTCGCGGCCGCACTGCTTGTCCCGAGCAGCTTGAGGATTGCGAGCGTCGCTGCCGACGCGGGCAGACTTCCCATCGAGAGCAGGCCGACGATGCGCCAGTTCACCTTGTCGTTGAAGGCATAGACCATCGAGCCGCCGGTCTTAGTGATGCAGGCGTAGATGAGGTCCGTTCCAACCGCCGCAACAGGCTGCATCGAGAACAGCAGGATCATCAGCGGCGTCATCAGCGAGCCGCCGCCGACACCGGTTACGCCGACAAGCAAACCGACGCCGAAGCCGGAGAGCGTGTACAGCCAGTTTATCGCGTGCAGAAACGGCATGTGCGCAGCAACAGCCCCATGAGCCAGAAGTGATCGGAAAAACTATAGCAATCGAATGGTGTTTATGGGCAGTGCGGTATTTATCCCCTATGCGGCGAGTTTGCGCAGGATGACGCTTCCTGCGGAATAACCGGCGCCGAACGAGCAAAGCAGTCCGAGAGAGCCGGGCGCGAGGTCGTTGCTGTATTTGTGAAACGCGATGACTGAACCGGCGGAGCTCGTGTTGGCGTACTCGCCGAGAATATTCGGCGCCTCGCCGGCGTTCGGCTCGCGGCCGAGCACTTTCTTCGCGATCAGTTCGTTCATGCCGAGGTTCGCCTGATGCAGCCACATGCGCTGGAGTTGCGACGGCGTAATGTTGTTCTCGGCAAGATGCGTGGTGATCAGTTCGGCGACCATCGGCACGACTTCTTTGAACACCTTGCGGCCTTCCTGGACGAACAGCTTGTCCGGCTGGCCGATGCCTTCCGGCGCGGCGCGATTCAAAAAGCCGAAATTGTTGCGGATGTTGTTGGAGAATTTCGTCTTCAGCTTGGTGCCAATGATCTCCCACGCGTTCGAGCCCTGCGCAGTCTCGGTGCGCTCCACCACGAATGCCGTCGCGACGTCACCGAAAATGAAGTGGCTGTCGCGGTCGCGGAAGTTCAGGTGGCCGGAGCAGACTTCCGGATTGCACACCAGGATCGCGCGGGCGTGCCCGGCAGCAACCATGTCCGCGGCAGCCTGCAGACCGAAGGTCGCCGACGAGCAGGCGACGTTCATGTCGAAGGCGAAGCCGTCGATGCCGAGTGCATCCTGCACCTCGACCGCCATTGCGGGGTAGGCGCGCTGCAGGTTCGAGCAGGCGACCAGCACGCCGTCGATGTCTGCCATTGTTCTGTCGGCGGCTTTGACTGCATCGCGCGCCGCCGTGACCGCCATCTCTGCCAGAACGGAAATCTGATCGTTGGGACGCTCGGGGATGCGCGGGCACATCACCTCCGGATCGAGGATCGATGCCTTGTCCAGCACATAGCGGTTCTCGATGCCGGAGGCTTTCAGGATGAACTCCGCCGACGACGATGCAAGCGCCGTGACGCTGCCGCTAGCGATCGCATCGGCGTGCGCGTCGTTGTAGCGGCGCACATATTCGTTGAAGGATTCCACCAGCTCTACGTTCGAAATCGATTGAGACGGCGTAAAGAGTCCGGATCCGCTAAGCGCCAACGTCACGTGTATCTCCCCGACGTTCTGCCCAAAACTTGCGCAGAAAATGCCCCATAACAAGCCAGTGAAACCGAGTAAAAATCAACCTGATTTTCAGATGTCGATTTTAATAGTTCCAGTGTTCGGAAACACGTGGCGCTTCGGTGAGGGATTGGGCACAAACGCGACTGAAGGTTCGGGGCGGCACGCTTGCGTTTGGCGTTGCGGCTGCGGGCGTTGGCGTGTTTGCGGGCGCGGCTTCCAGAGGTTCGCCGGCAGCCGCCGTCATGATGCTCGGCGCGCTGATGGCAGTGCTCGGCACCGCGGTCGCACTGCTTGAGGCGCTCGCTACACGGAGCGATCCCAGGAAGACGGCTGCAGAGCGCAGCTACACCGCCTTCTTCGACCACGCGCTGGAAGGCATCTTCCGCAGCACCGTCACCGGTCAGTATCTCGACGTGAATCCGGCGCTTGCCCGCATCTACGGGTACGAGAGCCGCGAGGACCTGATGATCGGGCTG
>DATAHD010000551.1:0-2719 GCA_036263395.1 Rhizomicrobium sp.
GTGTTCAGCGAGCACGCCTTCCTCGTCTACAAGATCGCGACCCTGTCCAACAGCGCGACCCCGGTCGTGGTGCCGGAGCCGAACATGCGCGTCGATGTCGATGCGATGCTCAAGGCGGTCACGCCGAAGACCCGCATGGTCTATCTCGCCAACCCGAACAATCCGACAGGCTCCTATCTCCGCCACGACGAAGTGCGCCGCCTGCATGCCGGCCTGCCGGCCAACGTGCTGCTGGTGATCGACGCCGCTTATGCCGAATACGTTCGCCGCAACGACTACGAGAGCGGCATCGAAATGGTGGCGAACTTCCCGAACGTCGTGATGACGCGCACCTTCTCGAAGATCTATGCGCTCGCGGGCTTGCGGGTCGGCTGGTCCTACTGCCCGGCGCCCATCGCCGATGCGCTCAACCGCGTGCGCGGCCCGTTCAATGTGTCGGTCCCGGCGCAAGCCACGGCCGTTGCGGCACTCAACGACCGCGCACATGTCGAAGCCTCGGCGGCGCACAACGACAAATGGCGCGCCTGGCTGACGGACGAGATCCGCAAGACGGGCCTGCGCGTCGACGACAGTGTCGGCAACTTCATCCTCATTCACTTCCCGAAGGATGGCCGGCATGCGATGCCGAAGGCCGACGCTTTCCTCAATTCGCACGGCATCATTCTGCGTCCCGTAGCGGCGTATGGTCTGCCGCACTGCCTGCGTTTGACCGTTGGTCCGGAAGAAGCCAACCGCCTCGCGGCGAAGCTGCTGGCCGAGTTCATGGCGACGACATGAGTGCGCTGTTCGACCGCGTCGCGATCATCGGCATCGGTCTGCTCGGCTCGTCGGTCGCGCGCGCCACGAAGCGTGGCGGTCTTGCCGGTCACGTCGTGGCGTTCGATGCGAACGCAGCCTCGCTCGCCAAAGCGAAAGAAATCGGCTGCATCGATTCCGCTGCAACCGATGTTGCGGCTTGCGTGAAAGACGCCGACCTCGTCGTGCTCGCGACACCCGTCGGCACCTACGGCGCACTCGCGGCCGAAATGGCGCCGCATCTGAAACAGGGCGCGATCCTCAGCGATGTCGGCTCGGTGAAGGGTGCCGTCGCACGCGATGTTGCCCCGCATGTCCCCGCCGGCGTGCACTTCATTCCCGCCCACCCCATCGCGGGTACCGAGCGCTCCGGCCCCGAAGCCGGATTCGCTGAACTGTTCGACGGCCGTTGGTCGATCCTCACGCCACCGGAGGGCGCCGACGCCGCTGCGGTCGCGAAGCTGAAAGCCTTCTGGGAAGGCCTCGGCAGCAAGGTCGACACGATGGACACCGCGCATCACGACATGGTGCTCGCCATCACCAGCCACGTGCCGCATCTGATCGCCTACAACATCGTCGGCACGGCGGACGATCTCGAAGCCGTCACCGAAGGCGAAGTGATCAAGTACTCCGCCGGCGGCTTCCGCGACTTCACTCGCATCGCGGCCTCCGACCCAACGATGTGGCGCGACGTCTTCCTCAACAACAAGGAAGCGGTGCTCGATGTGCTGCAGCGCTTCAACGAAGACCTGACGGCGCTGCAACGCGCGATCCGCTGGGGCGACGGCGACACGCTGTTCAATCTCTTCAGCCGCACCCGCGACATCCGCCGCGGCATCGTCGATGCCGGTCAGGACAGCGCCGAACCCAACTTCGGCCGCAACAAACCGAAGAGCTAGACCGCAATCCGAAAAGTGTGAAGCGGTTTCGGATAAATTGCGCGACCAATAAAAAGCTATTGCGCCGTCATGCCGCCATCGACCACCACCTCGGAGCCGGTCATGAATGCGGCGCGGTCGGACGCGAGGAACGTGATCGCATCCGCGATGTTGCCCGGCACACCCAGATGCCCAAGCGCGTGTAGCGATGCGATCCGCGTGCGCGCATCGTTGTCGCCGACGCCTGACGCATTCGAAAAGCCGGACACCACTTCCTGGCCCATATGGGTTTCGATCACGCCGGGATGGACGGAGTTGCAGCGGATGCGCAGCGGCGCCAGCTCCAGCGCCACCGACTTCGTGAACAGCCGCACCGCGCCCTTCGTGGAGTTGTAACAACCGGCCAGCGCACTGCCGACGAGACCCGCGACCGACGACAGGTTGATGATCGAGCCACCGCCAGTCCACTGCCCGGCTCGCTCCGCCATCAGCGGCGCCGCGTGTTTGCAGCCCAGGAACACGCCTTCGACATTCACGGAATGCAACCGCCGCCAGTCTTCGAGCGTGGTCTCGAACAACGGCTTCATCAGGAAGAGCCCGGCGTTGTTCACCAGGATGTCGAGGCCGCCCGCTTTCTCCTTCGCGAACGCAATCGTATCGACCCAGTCGCTCTCGCTCGTCACGTCCTGCTTGCGTGCGAACCCGCCGATCTCTTCCGCAACCGGTGCGGCGTCGAGCATGTCGGTGACGATCACCCTCGCGCCGGCCGCCGCCAGCGCTTTCGCCGTCGCCGCGCCGATACCGCGCGATGCACCTGTGACAAGCGCCACGCGCCCTTTGAGTTCAGACATAACGATCCTCCCGTTGCGGAATTCTTTGGCCGCAATGATTTCGCGCGACGTTAGAGCGCAAACCGAAAAGTGCGAAGCGGTTTTCGGATAATTGCGCGACGAACGAAGTGCGCGATTGCGAGGGAGGCCAGTGTCTGCAACAGGCTAATCAATACTGCGGATCGTTCGTCCCGGCGGGCGTGTTGCCGAGATAGG
>DATAHD010000552.1:0-13199 GCA_036263395.1 Rhizomicrobium sp.
TAGGATTTGATCGAGTCCGCGATCTGCTGCGGTTGGAAGAGCTTGCCCTGCAGCTCCGCCATTTCCTTCATGCTGCGCGGCCGATGTGCGGCTTGTGTCATGCTATCCCCTCCCCGGAACGGGCGTGAGTGGGCGCTGGGCTCACCGCATCCGTCAAGGGGCCGCTCGTCCGGCCACTTCGCCGCGGCAATCCCGCCGCGGCAGGGTGCTTGTGCCGGGCGGGGTTATTTTAGAACATGCGTTAGAAATAGAGAGAGAGCGTTGCCATGGCCGCTTACAAAACCCTGATCGTCGAGAAGCGTGGGCGGGTCGATTGGCTGACGCTGAACCGGCCGGAGCGGCTGAACACGATCACCGGCACGATGGTGCAGGAGCTGAACGATTACTTCCGCGGCCTGAAGCAGGATTTCGAGACGCGGATCGTCGTGATGCGCGGGGCGGGGCGCGGCTTCTGTGCCGGGCTCGATATCAAGGAATACAACACGCCGGGCGGCGACCGGCCGAAGGATGGTGCGGGACGCGCGGTGGCGGGCGATCACCTGTTCGACATCGTGGAGCACATGCGTGCCTGCCCGCAGCCGATCGTGGCGCTGGTGCATGGCCCGGCCTGCGGCGGCGGCTTCGCCTTCGCGCTGGCAGCCGATATTCGCGTGGTAGGCGAGAGTGCGCGGATGAACGATGCGTTCGTCGCGCTGGGGCGGACGGGGTGTGAGCTTGGGCTCACCTATTTCCTGCCGCGCATCGTCGGGCTCGGCATCGCAGCGGAGCTGATGCTGACAGGTGATTTCATCGATGGCCCGCGCGCCAAGCAGGTGGGGCTTGCCTCCGACTGCGTGCAAGACGATCAGCTGGAAGCGGCTGCCGAGAAGTATCTGAAGCCGATGCTACGCACCGCGCCGCTGGGTCTGCGGCTGACCAAAGAGACGCTCAACACTTCGCTGCGCATCGCGGACCTCCGCGCCGTGATCGATCTGGAAGAACGGGCTCAGTCTCTCTGCGCCCGCGGGCCGGATTTCGATGAGGCGATGAAGGCGTTCCTGGAGAAGCGCGAGCCGCACTACGGCTGACGGGTAGACGCGTGGTTTGACAGCGGAAACTCGCAATAATTCTGATCGGGTTGGCTAACGATCGGTTAACTCCAGCATTGTTCGAAACAAATCTTCAGACTTCTCCGTTACAAACCACGCAATGTTCATCGGCGACCTCCTGATTGCGCACGGCCTGGTTTCTCCGGCCGACGTTGCTGCTGCGCTCGAACTGCAGCGGACCCAGGGCGGCCGCCTTGGCGACATCCTCGTTTCGGCGGGAAAGCTCAATCCCACGGCGTTGGAGACGGTGGTGCGCAACGCACCGGCCGGCCCGACCACGCTCGCCGACACGGGTCTGTCGCTGCTCGATCTTCTCAATCTCGTTCTGAAGACGATGTATTCCAGCGGCCACGAGACCACGGCGGCGATCTGCGACATCGTCAAGCTCTCGCACCGCATCGTGCAGCTGGTGTTCGATGCCGCCGTCGAGCGCAAGCTCATCGAGGTGCTGGGCAGCGCCGGGGTGCGCGCCACCGACTTGCGCTACTCCCTGACGGAGCGCGGCAAGCAGTGGGCGCTCGAAGCGTTCTCCAAGAGCCAGTATGTCGGCCCCGCGCCGGTGCCGCTCGAGATGTATCGCGAGCGCGTGATGATGCAGGCGATCGCCAATGCGCGCGTCGACCGCGCCGGGGTGGAGCGTGCATTCGAGGGGCTGGCGATCTCGCCATCGTTCACGTTGCAGATCGGCCCCGCGATCAACTCCGGCAAATCGATCCTGCTTTACGGTCCGCCGGGCAACGGCAAGACCACAGTGGCCGAGCGCATCGGCGCGGTGTTTCCCGATGTCATCTACATCCCCTATGCGTTCGAGGTCGAAGGCCAGATCGTCAAGGTTTTCGACGCCGGTGTGCATGTGTCGTTGCTGCAGCCAGGGCAGCCGATGCGCAGCGCCGCGCTGCGCCGCGAGGATTTCGACCTGCGCTGGATCCCGTGCCGGCGCCCCTTCATCGTTGCGGGCGGCGAGCTGACGCTGGAGATGCTCGACCTCTCCTACAACGAAGCGGCGAAATTCTATGAAGCGCCGCTGCATGTGAAGGCGCTGGGCGGCATCTTCACCATCGACGATTTCGGCCGCCAGCTGGTCAGCCCGGAAGCGCTGCTCAACCGCTGGATCGTGCCGCTGGAGCGCCGCGTCGATTATCTGAAGCTGCACACCGGCAAGAGCTTTCAGGTGCCTTTCGATGAGTTGGTGATCTTCTCCACCAACCTGTCGCCGCAGGACCTGATGGATCCGGCGTTCCTGCGCCGCATTCCGTACAAGATGCTGGTCGGCGCGCCGAGCCCGGCGGAGTACAAGCAGATATTCCACACGCTGGCCGCCAGGTCGGGGCTGCAGCTGGGTGACGAGCATATCGACTACATCATCACGGCGCTGCGCGACCGGGCCGGCATGCCGCTCGCCAGTTATCAGCCGAAGTTCATCATCGATCAGCTGAAATCGACCTGTAAGTTCGCGGGCATCCCGCTGCAGTTCCGGCCGGAGCTGATATCGATGGCGCTCGGCAATCTGGCGGTGAAGGATGACAGCGCCATCATGCCGCCGACTGCTGCCAAGTCCAAAGCCGCCTGATTTCGTTTTCGCGCTGCAGCCGCTAATCTCCTGCGAAGACCATGTGCAGGCAGATCAGATGTCCGTCAGCGAGTTGAAACCCCGCGCGCTCCCGAGGCCGACACGCGACGTCGCGCAGCAGGATGAAGATCTCGCGGTCCACGGCTACTGCATCGTCAAAGGTGCGCTCGACGCCGAAACTGTGCGTGCCCTGCGAGCGCGCGTGGTTGAGCAGGCCAAGGGGGAAGCCGCGATCGGCCGCGCCGCGCACGAACGGCCGAACAACCAGCGCATATGGATGATGGTGAACAAGGGCGCGATCTTCCGCGATCTTGTTCTGCATCCGTTGGTCACGGAGAAGATGAGCGCCTTGCTCGGTCCCGATTTTCTGCTCTCGTCGCTCTCCGCCAACATCGCGCGCCCCGGCGGCACGCCGATGTATCTCCACACCGATCAGGGTTACGTCGATTTCTGGACGCCGAAGGCGCTCGTCGCGAACATCGCTTGGATGCTCGACGACTTCACGGAGGAGAACGGCGGCACCCGCCTCGCACCCGGTAGTCATCTGAAGCCGGAGCGGCGCAAATATGAACTGCATGAAACGGTCGCCGCCGAGGGTTCTGCTGGCGACGCGCTGGTGTTCGACGGTCGCCTGATCCACGGCACCGGCGCGAACATGACGCAGAATGAGGAGCGGCACGCGATCCTCTCCTATCATTGCCGCCCCTTCATCCGGCAACAGGAGAATCCGTTTCTCGGCCTGGACCCCAGCCTGCGCACCGGCGAGCGCGATGAATTCATGCGCCGTCTCGGTTACGCCATCTGGGCGAACAATCTCGGCCGCATCGAATCGCCATCGGAGAAGGGCATCCTCGCGCACGCGACCAACCTGATCGGCCCGCTCAATGCGGAAGGACAGACGATCTCCGTCTGACCATGCAGCTCGATTTCAACATCGCCGGTTTCAATCGCGAGAGTCTCAGAGAGAACGGCCCCGGCTTTGCCGCCTCCGCGGCGCTGCATCTTTTGCTGCTGCTGTTCGTGTTGTGGTTCCTCAGCCATCCGGCAAAGGTGCGTGAAACGGTCACCAAAGTCTTCCCGGTCGATATCGTCCACCTTGGCGACAAAACCGAACTGCCATCGGCCGATGTGAAAAAGCCCGCGCCGAAGCTTGCGAGTCCGCAGCGCGGTGAAACCACCAGCCCCGCACCGGCCACAGTATCTCCCAACGCAGCGAAGCCGCTGCCCGACGACGCGTTTGATGCCAAGCTGCGCGCGCTCGCGCAATTGCGTCAGCCGGATGCGAAGCTGAAACCGCTCGACAACGCCGGCACCGATGCCACGACGACCGGCGATACCGGCGGATCACACGCGACGTACTCGCTGCGCGACTTCGTGCGGGCGCAGGTGCTGCGGCACTGGAATCTGGATTACAGCATTCTGGGCGACCGCCACCTGTCGGTCTCCATCCGCGTCTCGATGAGCAGCGCGGGCGTGATCGTGTCGAGCGATATCGTCGATATGAGCCGCTATCAGACCGACGCGGTCTTTCGTGAAGTCGCGCTCAGCGCCCGCAACGCGGTGACGTTGTCTTCACCGATACCGCTGCCGCCGGGAAGCTATCCCGCGATGCAAACCTTCGTGATCGCCCTCGATCCGCGGGATACGAACCGCTGATCACGGCAGATCGCGCGCCAAACGAAAACCCGACAAGCTCGAATAGTCGTACTCGCCGCCATTCCGTCCCGCGCCCGTGCGTGCGGCCGAGCGCACGAACACCGGCACGTTGTCCCACGATCCGCCGCGGATCGTGTGCTTGCTGCAATCACCCGTTCGCCACGGGCGGCTGTCCGCCGGGGCGCCGACATAGCTCGGGTGCCAGCAATCGGCGGTCCACTGCCACGCATTGCCCAGCATGCCGTAGAGACCGAACGGGTTGGGCTTGAACGCGTCGACGTCGGCGAGCACGCGATAATCCCACGGGCTGCCGCAGCCGTTGCAGTTGGCGTTGTTGGTGCCGATGTCATCGCCCCACCACCGCGCCGTCGTCGTGCCGCCGCGCGCGGCGTATTCCCACTCCGCTTCGCTGGGCAGGCGATAGACCGTCTTGCCGACCTTCTTGTTCAGCCACGCGATGTAGGCTTGGGCATCGTCGACATCGAGGCACACCGCCGGCCACTTCGGCGGCTCCACTTGCGTCGGCGAATAGGCGAGGCCGTTGCCCGGCGATTTCCATTGCAGTCCGGTGATCGGATTGCACGGCTTGGGCTGATAGCCGGTTGCGCGCAGGAAGGTGAGAAACTCCTCACTCGCCACCGGATACTTGCCGAGCGCGAATGCCTTCACTGTCACATAGTGCTGCGGCCCCTCAGCATCGAATCGCCCGGCCTCACTCGCCGGACTGCCCATCGCGAACTTGCCGGCGGGGATGCCGACCATCTGTGGGCAATCGGGGCATTCGCGAAATTCGCGGGCCGCCTGCTCGTCCGCGCCGGCAGGGGCGAGGAGGGCGGCCAGAGCGAGGGCGGTGGCACATATAAGAGTGGAAATACGCATGAACCGGCTGAGCTGATGTCCGGGCCAGCATCCCGAACCGGCCGCCGCGCGCCAAGCCCAAACCGCGTTCCTGTCGAAAATTTGAGCGAGGGCGCGGCTGTCATTTGACCGCGCAAGACAGACATGGTGACTTCGCCTTGTCATCCCGCCTTTTGCCCTTTCCGTACCCAATTTCGAGGCCGCAATGCTCAGATGGTTCCAGGCGCTCATGCCCCGGGAAGATCGCTTCTTCGACATGTTCAATCGCCATGCAATGACGCTCCGCCTGGGCGCCACCGCACTTGACGATCTGCTGGAAGGCCGCGTTGCGATCGAGGAAGGTGCCCGCCGGGTGGTGCAGCACGAGAACGAGGCTGACGCCATTGCGCGCGAGACCCTTGCTGCCGTGCGCAAGACCTTCATCACGCCGTTTGACCGCGGCGACATCAAGGAACTGGTCAACCTGATCGATGATTCTATCGACCAGATGCAGAAGACCGTGAAGGCCATCACCTTGTTCGAGGTCACAACCTTCGAGCCGGAGATGAAGGAGATGGGCGGCATTATCGTCCGTGCTGCGGACAAGGTGATCGAAATTGTCGGCCTCCTCGGCTCGATGCGGGACAATCACCACGCCATGCACACATTGGTCGAGGAGATCACCGGCATCGAGGAGCACTCCGACGGCATCCACGACCGGGGGATCAAAACGCTCTTCCATCGCTACCGCGACAGCGGCGGCATGGCTTACATCGTCGGTGCCGATATCTACGATCACCTGGAAAAGGTGGTCGACCGGTTCGAGGACGTCGCGAACAAGATCAGCGGCATCGTGATCGAACAGGTTTAGCGCCCCGTGGAAATCCTCTCCGATCCGCTGCTCATCGCACTCATCGTTGTGGCGCTGACGTTCGACTTCATGAACGGCATGAACGACGCGGCGAATTCGATCGCCACGGTTGTCGCGACCCGCGTGCTGACGCCGCGTGTGGCGGTGGCGCTGGCGTCGTTCTTCAATTTCGTAGCGTTCCTGGTGTTCGGATTGCACGTCGCCAAGACGGTGGGCTCCGGCATCATCAAGCCGGAGATCATCAACGATTCCGTGATCTTTGGGGCGCTGGCCGGGGCCATATCGTGGAATATCATCACCGCGACCTTCGGCATCCCGTCCTCCAGCTCACACGCCCTGATCGGTGGCCTCATCGGCTCCGGTGTTGCCAGTGTCGGTGGTTTCGGCGGCGTGGTTTGGGCGGGCGTGCTGAAGACCGCGGGCGGCATCGTCTGGTCGCCGGTGATCGGCATCTTCGTGGCGTTATTCCTTGTGCTGATTGTTTCGTGGCTGTTCGTGCGGGTAGCACCGACGCGGGCGGACGGGATTTTCCGCCGGTTACAGCTGGTTTCGGCCTCGCTGCTCTCGCTCGGCCATGGCGGCAATGACGCGCAGAAGACGATGGGCGTGATTGCGGCGCTGCTGTTCGCGCACGGCATGACGAAAAGCGCGGGCGAGATTCCGTTCTGGGTCATCATCGCGTGTCAGGGCGCGATCGCGTTCGGAACACTCTTCGGTGGCTGGCGAATCGTGCGTACGATGGGCTCGCGAATCACCCGGCTAACGCCGATGCAGGGCGTATGTGCAGAGACCGCTGGCGCGACAATGCTGTTCTTGGCGACCTCGCTGGGCATCCCGGTGTCGACCACGCACACCATCACGGGCGCGATCATCGGCGTGGGTGCGGCGCGGCGGGCCTCGGCGGTGCGCTGGGGCGTGGCGCGGCGGGTGGTGATCGCGTGGATCATCACGATCCCCGCGGCCGGTACCATGGGCGCGCTGTTCTATGAAGCCTCGCGCCTCTTCCACTGAAGTGACGACACTCGCCGTGGAAGGCGCGATGCCAACCACCCGTGTCGAGACGGGACTTCAATACGCCGCGCTGCCATGGCGCGAGCGCGACGGCCGGTTGGAGATTCTGCTGATCACCTCGCGCCAGTCCAAGCGCTGGATCATCCCGAAGGGCTGGCCGATCGAAGACCTAGCACCACACGCTTCCGCCGAGCAGGAAGCAATGGAGGAAGCAGGCATCGTTGGCCGTATCTCGCCGACGGTGCTGGGCTCCTTTTACTATGCGAAGGGGCTGAAGTCCGGTCGTTCGATCCAGTGTAAGGTCATCGTCTTCCCGCTCGCCGTCACGCGCATGCGTCGCGACTGGCCGGAGAAGAACGCGCGCGAGCTGCGCTGGCACACGCCGCAGGAAGCGGTTGAGGCCGTAGCGGAAACGGATTTGCGCCTTTTGATCCGGCGATTTGTGCGGCAGCATCACGCCGTCGCACAAACACCGGCTGGGAAATGAGCTTTGCACCGACCCTGGAATCCCTGAACGCGCACCCCGTACCCGAATGGTACGACGACGCGAAGTTCGGCATCTTCATTCACTGGGGTCTGTTCTCGATCCCCGCCTTCGCGACGAGGAGCGGCGCGATCTCCGACGCGTTCAAGGATCACTACGACATCGCTGTCGCGCTGACGCCGTATTGCGAGTGGTACTGGAACGCGATCAAGGTGCCGGAAAGCGACAGCGCCAGGCACCACGGGGAGGTCTACAAAAACGCGCCGTATCAGGATTTCCGGGCACCGTTCCTCGAAGGGTTGAAGCAGTGGAAGCCGGAGGAATGGGCCGAGCTGTTTGCCGCCGCCGGCGCCGAATACGTCGTGCTCGTGACCAAGCATCACGACGGCTACTGCCTGTGGCCGAGCGATGTGAAGAACGAGCACGAGCCCGACTGGACCTGTCCGCGCGACGTCGTCGGCGAACTCGGCGATGCGGTGCGCGCCAAGGGTATGCGCTACGGTCTCTATTATTCCGGCGGGATCGACTGGACGTTTAACCGCGAGCCGCTGCGCACCATGGCGGACTTCATGGGCTCGACGCCGGGCGGCGACTACCCCGCTTATGCCGATGCACAGACCCGCGAGTTGATCGACCGCTACAAGCCGTCCGTGCTGTGGAACGACATTTCGTGGCCGACCGATCAGCAGCAGATGCTGCAGCTGTTCGCCGACTACTACGACGCCGTGCCCGAAGGCGTCGTGAACGATCGCTGGATGCCGATGACGCCGGAACGCGCCAAGCTGGCCGATCCGGAGGTCCGCCGCCAGATGGATGCGATGATGAAGCCGCGCATGCAGAAGGCGAAGCGCAAGGGCATCATCCCGCAGTTGCCGCCGCATTGCGACTTCCGCACGCCCGAGTACGCCGCGTTCGAAGACATCCAGGCGAAGAAGTGGGAAGCCACCCGCGGTATGAGCCACTCCTTCGGCTTCAACCGCAACGACACCGATGCCGACTACGAAAGCGTCGAGTCGCTGGTGCACAGCTTCATCGACAGCGTCGCCAAGAACGGCAACCTTCTCCTGAACGTCGGTCCGCGCGGCGAGGATGCCCAGATTCCGGCAGAGCAGATTGCACGGCTGAAGGGCTTTGGTGCCTGGATCAAGGCGAATGCCGAGGGCGTTTACGGCACCCGTCCGTGGACGCGCGCGAGCGGCAAGACGAATGACGGCGTTGAGGTCCGGTTCACGACGAAAGGCGGCGCGATCCACGCGCACCTTCTCGGCACGCCGAACGGCACGAGTTTCGTCATTGAAGGTGACGATCTCCCCGCCACCGATACCGCCACGCATCTGGCAACTGGCACCAAGGCAAGTGTCACGCGTGTGCCGGCGGGATTGCAAATCACGCTCGCGGCGCCGCTTGCAGCTGCACCGGCGCATGGTTTCCGGCTTCGATGCGTGTTTGCTTAAATCGGTGTGATTTTCGCCGTAAGGCGAGCGGTGCGCGTGGACCTGCTGTAGCGTGGCTTCTAGCTTCTACATGGACGCTACAGAAAGTCATGCCTGATGCTGCAACGCTCGACACTGATCGCTCTTGTACTCGCATCGGCGACACCGGCCCTCGCGCAGACCACCGACTGGTCGTTGGCGAAGCGCGTTGAGATCGGTCTCAGCAACTACGCCTTCACGCCGAAAGAACTGCACCTGCAACACGGGGTGCCGTACGTGCTCCACTTCACCAACAGTGCAAGCAAGTCGCACGACTTCGCGGCGCCGAAATTCTTCGCCGCCACGACCATTGCACCTGACGATAAGGCGAAGGTGGTGAAGGGCTCCGTCGAACTGGATGAGAACCAGACGACCGACGTGAAGCTCATCGCCAATACGCCCGGAACCTATGACGTCACCTGCACCCATTTTATGCACGAGATGCTGGGCATGAGCGGCAAGGTTGTCGTCGAATAGGATACCCGCCCCTCGAATCCGCCGTTCCGGCTGAATGAAACCGGGATTTGCCAAGTCCATGACATTTGGTCAGGATTGACCCAACGCTATCCAGAAAAAACAACAACATCACCGGGAGACAAACGATGAAATTCACCTGGTTCAATCTGATGCCGTGGCCGTATCTGCCGGACGATTTCCGGGAGAAGAACCGCTCGGTCTGGGTCGATATCGATCAGAAGCTGTTCGATCCGGTGAAGAGCCACGAGGTTTACAACACCTATCTCGACCTCCTCGAATACGCCGCCGATGTCGGCTTCGATGCGATCGGCTGCAACGAGCATCACCAGAACGGCTACGGCATCATGCCGAGCCCGAATATCATCGCTGCCGCGCTGGCACGTCGCACAAAAGATGTCGGCCTCGTCGTGCTGGGTAATTCCATCGCGCTCTACAATCCGCCGGTGCGCGTCGCGGAAGAGTTCGCGATGCTCGACTGCATTTCCGGCGGCCGCCTGATTGCAGGCTTCCCGGTCGGCACGTCGATGGATACGAACTTCTGCTACGGCCAGATCCCGGCGCTCACCCGCGAGAAGTATCAGGAAGCGCACGATCTCATCATCAAGGCGTGGACGACGCGCGAGCCGTTCGCGTTCAACGGCCGCTACAACAAGCTGCGCCATGTGAACATCTGGCCGCGTCCGATCCAGCAGCCGCATCCGCCGATCCATATCCCCGGCGGCGGCAGCGTCGAGACGTATGACTTCTGCATCGACAACACGTACTCCTATTCGTACCTGTCGTTCAGCGGCTACATCCGCGCCAAGGCGCTGATGGATGGCTACTGGCGTCGTGTTGAAGAGCGCGGGGCGCCGGACAAGTCGCCCTATCGCGCCGGCTTTGCGCAGACCATCTGCGTGGCCGAGACGGATGCGGAAGCCGAGAAGCTCTACAAGGAGCATGTCGACTACTTCTACAACCGCTGTCTGCACGTCTATCCGGGCTTCGCCGATGCGCCGGGCTATCGCACGATCAAGACGATCCAGACCGGTGCGCTGAGCCAGTACGCGCCGCCGACCGGTGGTTACGCGACGCTGTCGTGGAAGGATCTGACGGAGCAGGGCCACGTCATCGCCGGCTCGCCCGAGACGGTGCGGCAGAAGCTGGAAGAACTCGCCAAGACGCTGCACGTCGGCAACATCTTCTGCCTCATGCATGTCGGCAACATGCCGGCCGAGAAGTGCATGTACTCGACCAAGCTGTTCGCCGAGAAGGTGATGCCGAAGCTGCGCAACCTGTTCCCGGAATATGAGAACGATGAGCGCTTCTGGTGCCATCCGATCAAACAGGTGAAGGCCGGCAACCTGCCGACCGAAAAGCGCGCGTTCGAAGCGGTGGGAGCTGCTCGCTAAATTTCTCACCCTCCCCTTGAGGGAGGGTCGAATTTGCGCAGCAAATTTCGGGGAGGGGTAATGCCGAGAGGCTGACCCCACCCCGAAAAATCCTCCGCTCCACTCCGGATTTTTCGACCCTCCCTCAGGGGGGAGGGTGAAGCAAGGATAGTCAGACTATGTCTCTCGAACTCAAAACCGTTGCCGTACATAAGGTCCCTGTCCGCTACATCGAAGGCGGCAGCGGCAATCCGCTTGTCTTTCTGCATGGTGCAGGCGGCGTCACGACCTCCGATCCGTTTCTCGCCAAGCTGGCGGAGAAGTATCATGTCTATGCCCCGCTGCTGCCCGGATACGGCGACAGCGAGGAGTGCGGCGAAATCCGCGACATGCTCGATTTCACGCTCCACACCTGGGACGTGGTCGAGGCGCTCGGCCTCAAGAACCCGATCCTCGTCGGCCATTCGATGGGCGGCATGATCGCGGCGGAGATGGCAGCGATCGCACCGAACGACGTCACGCGCCTCGGCCTCATCTGCCCGGCGGGTCTGTGGCTCGACGATCATCCGATCCCGGACTTGTTCGCGACGATGCCGTTCGAAATGCCCAAGCTGCTTTTCCACAATGTGGAAGCCGGCACGGCGATGCTGACGTCCGGTCTGAAGATGGACGATCCCAAATTCCTCCAGACCTATCTGGTGAACAACGCGCGCCAGCTCGGCATGGCGGGCAAAATCCTGTTCCCCGTGCCGGAGCGTGGACTTAGTGAGCGGCTCTATCGCATCAAGGCGAAGACGCTCATCGTCTGGGGCGACAGCGATAAGCTGATCTCTCCCGTCTACGCCCAGCCCTTCAAAAAGGGCATCAAAGGCGCAGAACTGGTCTCCATCCCGGAAGCCGGACACATGGTCATTCTGGAGAAAACCGACCAGGTCGTCTCGGCCATCGGCCGACTGGGATAAGGGAACCAATTGCGGGGCGCGGACGTTATCAAGAAGCTGTAATTGGGCTCTTATTCGATGTCTCAGTCTGTCCGCGCCCATTTGCGCAACGTCACCGCCTTTGTCCATTCTTCACTCGATGCGCGAGCAAGCAAACTCGCCCTCGACTCGCGCGTCGATTATGTGCGCTTCCTCGAAGCACATGCCGCCGCGCTCGTCCCGCTGGAAGAGGCGCTGGAGGATCAGGGCATCGATAACGTGCTGCCCGACTGGCAGGACCGCGCCCGTGCCCCGGCGCTGCGTGCCGACCTCACCGCGCTCAACGTCGCGTTCAATCCATTGGTCGCCCCGAACTTCGAAACCGGCGAGGCGTTGCTTGGCGCAGCCTACGTGCTCGAAGGCTCGCGCCTTGGCGGACAGGTGCTGCTTGGCCGCGTGAAGGAGGGCAAAGATCCGGACATTCTTGCCGCCACGCGCTACCTCCGCCATGGCCAGGGCCAACGCCTGTGGCAGACGTTTCAGCCGCAGCTGGAAAACGGCGCATCGCACAATCCCGAAGGGGCCGTCGAAGGCGCGCTCGCCGCGTTCCGCCTGTTCGATCATTCTTTTTCACAAGTGCTGATGGAGGCGATTCATTAGCGCCGCTTCAATGCCCGCGGTCGATCTGACGAATTGCGACCGCGAACCGATCCACCTTCTTGGCAATGTCCAGCCGTTCGGCTTTCTCCTCGGGGTCAGCCGCGAGTGGATCATCATCCACGCGTCGCAGAACGTGGAAGCGTTCATCGGAACGCCGGTCGGCGCGCTGCTGGGTCAACCGCTTTCCGCCGCGCTGTCGGAAAAAGCGATCCACGACATCCGCGGCCGTCTGCAACTGCTCTCCGGCCCCGATGCAGTGGAGCGCCTGTTCCGCATTCCTCTGATCGTCGGCGGTGCGCCGTTCGATCTCGCCGTGCACACCACGCGGCAGGCGATCTTCATCGAGGCCGAGCCGAGCCCGCCGGCCGACGGCATCGAACCCGTTTCGCTGGTGCGCAGTATGCTCACGCGCGTGCAATCGGCGCCGACCTTCGATCGCTTCTGCAGCGAGGCGGCGCGTCAGCTGCGCGCCCTGATCGGTTTCGACCGTGTGATGGTCTATCGCTTCGATCAGGACGATGCTGGCGAGGTGATTGCGGAGTCGGTCCGTCCCGACCTCGTGAAATTCCTTGGCCTGCATTACCCAGCGACCGACATTCCGGCGCAGGCGCGCATTCTCTACACGCGCAATCTGCTGCGCATCATTCCCGACATTCAGGCGACGCCGGTCCCGATCGTATCGGATCCGGCCTATGGCGCAGAGCCTGTCGATCTGTCGATGAGCATGCTGCGCTCAGTGTCGCCGATCCACATCGAATATCTGGGCAACATGGGCGTCGGCGC
>DATAHD010000553.1:0-9468 GCA_036263395.1 Rhizomicrobium sp.
CGAGATGCTGGCCGGCGTCAGTCACGATCTGAAGACGCCGCTGACCCGTCTCAAGCTGCAGCTTGCCATGCTGGACGCCGATGCCGCCGACCTCGAGGAGATGCGCGCCGACATCGTCGAGATGGAGCGCATGCTCGACGAATATCTGCAATTCGCGCGCGGCGAAGCCGGTGAGGCGCCGCAGGAGACCGACCTTGGCGGGCTTCTGCTCGATGCGGCGAAAGCCGTCTCCAAGGCGCGCAACAGCGAGAACCGCATCGTTGTCAGTGCGGACGAAGGCTTCGTCGTGAGTATCCGGCGCGATGCCATCCGGCGCTGTGTCACCAATCTGATCGACAACGCGCTCAAGCACGGCAAGCACGTCGAGGCGCGGCTCAGCGGCTCCGGCAAGTTTGCGCAGATCGTGGTCGATGATGACGGCCCCGGCATTCCGGAGGCGCGGCGCGAGGAAGCGTTCCGCCCGTTCCACCGCCTCGACGAAGGCCGCAACCTGCAGACGGGTGGAGTCGGCCTCGGCCTTGCCATCGCCCGCGACATCGCCCGCGCCCATGGCGGCGACCTAGTGCTCGGCAACAGCGCGATGGGCGGCTTGAGAGCAATCGTACGACTTCCGACGTAAACATCAGTTGACTCTCCTCATGGTTGCATAGAGTATTTTATGCAACTTAAAGGGGTGCGGGATGAAGCTGCTCCATTGTGCAATTGCGCTGTCCGGTTGTTTGTTGGTGTCCGGTTGCATCACGCCGGAGCCACGACCGCAGACGATCGCGCTCACGCTGAAGGACTTGGTCTCGCCTACTAGCAATCCATCGGGACCGCGCCCTGCCGGGCCCTACTACGGGGCTATCTTCGTCTCATTTGATCAGGACACGCAGGTTCTGGATGACAACTGCATCGATCAAACGACATGGTCTTTTATCCGCGCAATACTCGGCGATCATCAGTCGGGATCGACGGAGTTGACTGCGTCAGTCACCCCTATCCTGAACGATCATCCAGCCGTCAGCGTCACGACTTTTATTTCCAAACTCGACGAACAACCGCCGGCTGGACAGCCGAAGTGTTTTAGCAAAGTAGTTGGCACGCCCAAGCAAGTCACAGCTTTTATGCCTTCATCGTCAGCCGGCGGTTTCACCGCAACTCTGACGTTTGATCGCAGTACCACAGTCGACAGCACCGCACTTCAAAATGTGTTTGGCGCAACAACCGACCTTCTATCGGCTGTGGGCGGAGCGACAGGCGCAGCAGTCGTAGCCAGCGCGTCAAAGGTTAAGCTCATGAGCTTGGCCCAAAAAATTGACTCCACGCGAAACGCTGTTTTTAGCCACTCAGCGCAAAACATCGTACCCGTTAGCTTCTATTTTTATCCGGCAGACAGCCAAACGGACAAAGATGCTTGGCGCGTCAGCATAAAAAATCCAACCGACACGCGTTCCGGCGCGGCGCTGTCGGGTTGGCGGCCAAATATGACTCTGTACGTGCAGTATCGAACCTCGCTGATTCGAGCGGCCGCAGCATGGCCCGACGTCGATGAAGTACTCCGCACTCAGTTATTCTCTGACAGTCTTGGTGAAACGAACAACATTCGAAAGATGGTCACCAGCGACAACGTATTGGGCTTCAACATTACCGATCTCGGAGATGCTGCTACGGCGGCGCAATATGGCCAGGAATGCCAGCACATTACCAATTGGCTAGGAGAATTTCTCAATAGCGATGACCTTCTCGTCGCCCGTTACGCAATCATGCGCCGTTTCAGTCATTATAACACAAGCGAAGAACGCTCGGGCGAGTGCTTTACGGTCGAACAACTCCAGCATCTAGCCAGTCTCTCATCTGGCTACAAATTCGATGAGGTAAAACCCAAGGTCACGAACCGCACCCCCGCCGTAACGGACTTTTTCAGCGCGCTGAACGATGCACTGGCGTTAGATGCAAACAACGATCGCTTATCAGCACTATTGATGGCACATACCGATTCATTCAGATTTGGAACTGAAAACGACAAGCCGAAATTTGGCCCCGAAGCAGTGACCGCCCTGCGCCAGTCGGTTTCCGAAGTGGGATGCTTCCAGGCGCGCAAAGACAATGGCGGGATCAATTTATTCGGTGGCGTTGTAAGATCCGGTGCCAAACAGCTACCCGCCCTATTCTATGTCGATGGCGATGGCAAACTCGAACAGGTCGACATTACAAGTGTTGATACTGCGCGTGCCGCGTTAGGCGTCAGCGCCTCGACGTGGCCCGCCAACCGGCCGAGCTGCACAATTACACCGTGACCGCAGGCGTGAGCCTGCACATCCGTCACAGACCCATTACGCGTATTCCGGCGCCGGCTGCCACAGGGAGAAGGTCGTTCCCTGATCGTCGCTGCACACGGCATTCGGGCCTGACGGATAGGTGTGACGCTCCAGAACGTAACCGCCGGCGGCGATGACCTTTTTGATGCCGGCTTCCAGATCGTCGACCCGGAAATAGACGAAGCGGAATTCGCCCGAGCCGCCCTCGGCGAGGCCGAGGGGAAATTTTGTGTTGGCGACGTGCGTGCTGCCGTCTTCGAACTCCCAGCCGAACGCGGCGCCGTAGAACGCCTTGGCCTTCGCCATGTCTTTGACCTTGAGCGTGAAGTAACCGAGTTCGACGGCCATGACTGTTTCTCCAAATCGATGCGCATGATGCCGGAGGATAACGGCCGGCGCTTGTAAAAATTTCCCATCAGGCCACCAGCGGAATGTGGTGCGGATAAGGCCCGCGTGTCTTCAGCCAGTCGGTCGGCGTGGTGCCGGTGAACGCCTTGAAGTCGCGGATGAAATGCGACTGATCGTAGTAGCCGTGCTGCTCCACCACGTCGCCCCAGTCGATCTCCGGCGCAAAGTGAATGCGATCGATCACACGCTCGAAGCGGGCCACACGCAGATAGAGCTTCGGCGTCATGCCGACTTGCTCTGAGAACAGGCGGATGAACTTCTTCTGGCTGAGTTCGGCGTCGCGTGCCGTGTCGCGCACATTGGCGCGCTGCGGACAGCGTTCGAAGCGCTGCAACGCCATCGCGACGGCCGGATGATGTTCCAACTCATGCGGTGCCATGCGGATCAGCGCGGCGACCAGGATGTCGAACTTCGCGTCCGGCGTTGGTGCCTGGACGAGGCGCTGGTGCAGCCGCCGCGCGTCCGGTCCCCACACATCTTCCAGCGAGACGTGGAGGTTGGCGAATTCGTGCGCCGCAGGCCCAAGAAACGGAAACGCACCGCCCGGATGGAATTCGATGCCCATGATTTTCGGCTGATACGCATCGATGGCGAAGGTGCCGCTCTGCGTGCCGCAGATGGACATGCCTTTCAGCGAGTGATGCGTTGCGTAGTCCTCGCCGCTGTACCAGCCCACATCGGTCCGCGCGAGATCGATCTGGATATGCAAGTTGCGCGACGCGGTGATCGCGTCTTTCGCATGCGCGGGGCGTTCGCCTTCCCAGTACCAGAGAAAATCGATGAAGCGGCCGAGCGGCGGCGGCAACTGTCGCAGGTGGCGCTGGAACGACATCATGCGCGCATCGTGCGCGGATGAGAGGGTTAACTCAACCGCCCGAGTTCCTCGGCCCGTCGGTTGGCGGCGGCCACGGCCTTACGCATCAGCGCGGGCAGGCCGTCCTCCGCCATCAGCACCTGCAACGCCGCGGCCGTGGTACCGCCGGGACTCGTGACGTTCTGGCGAAGCACCGCGGGCTCGGTCGGCTCGGCGGCGAGCAGCGCGCCGGCACCGGTGATCGTGGCGCGGGCCAATTGCTCCGCCACCGTGCGCGGCAGGCCCTCGGCGACGCCGGCTTCGGCGAGTGCCTCCACCATCAGGAACACATAGGCCGGGCCGGAGCCGGAGACGGCGGTGACGCTGTCGATCTGCGCCTCGCGCTTGACCCACACGGTCTGCCCTAGGGCAGCGAGCAGACTCTCCGCCAGCGCGCGATCTTTCGGTGTTGTGCCGGCAGCGGCGAAGATGCCGGTGATGCCGCAGCCGATGCTGCCTGGCGTGTTCGGCATCGCGCGAATAACACGCGCCTTGCCACCACACGCCTTCTTCAGAAAAGCGATGGTGGTGCCGGCGGCGATCGAGACGATCAACGCACCCGATTGCGCAATCGCTTTCAGCGACGCCGCTTCGGTCTGCAGTATCTGCGGCTTCAGCGCGATCACGCAGGCGCGCACGCGCTTGGCTTTCACATCACCAATTGAGGGAACGATGGTGACTTTCGCCTTGCGCGCGATCTTGAGCAGATTCGGCGAAGGCCGCGGCTCGACCGCGATGATCGGTGTCAGGCCCTTCGCGATCCAGCCCTTGAGCAGCGCGCCGCCCATGCGGCCCGCACCGATAAGAAGAATGGGGTCTGCCATTTTTCACCTCCCCCTTGTGCCCCTTGTGGGGAGGTCGAAAATTCGTGAGCGCAGCGAAACGGATTTTCGGGCGGGGGTAGCCGCACGCGCCGCCCCCCACCCGGAATGCTTCGCATTCCGACCTCCCCACGAGGGGGAGGTGGAGGAAAAGGAGCGCGTCACCATCAAGCCTGTCCCTGGCACTCCAGCACCGCGGCGGCGACAGCTTCCTCGGCGGTCTTGCCGCCCCAGAGGACGAACTGGAACGCCGGATAGTAGTGCTCGCAGGCTTCGACGGCGAGGTTGAGCAGCGCTTCGCATTGCGCGGCGCTGGCCATCGCGTCGGGGAAGATCATCGCATGACGGAAGATCAATGTGCCGTCTTCCGGCCAGAGGTCGAAGTGACCGATCCACAGCCGGGCGTTCACATACATGAGTAGGTTGGCGATGTCGGCGCGGCGGGTGTCGTCGACCCGCATCTCGAAGGCGCTCGACATGTGAAGCGACTGCAGGTCCTCGCGCCAGGTGAAGCTGAAGTGGTGATCGCACCACTTGCCGGCGACCGAGAGGTTGAGTTCGTCCTTGCCCGCGCGTTCGAACGGCCAGCCATTGTCCTCGACGGTCCGCTCGAGCATGTCGATCGGGTGAGGCGGGCTGAACGCTTCGTCCTGATGGATCGTGGTCATGCAAACTCCTGGCCCGGCGCAAAACGAAGCACCTGAGGGTCAAACTGGCACAACATTTTGCGTGCGCACAAGAGTCCCAGCGGCAGGGCCTTGGGATGAAAACCGGCATTCACAGATTCGAAATAGCCATCTGTGGATTGGAAGTTGGGCCTGTGGATTCAGGGTGTGGGTGATTTGGACTCGTTCTGTGCTTCGAGTGCGGCAAGCCGTGCGGCGAGCTTGTCGTTCTCTTCGCGGGCCTTCGCGGCCATCGCCTTCACCGCCTCGAACTCCTCACGCGGGACGAAGTCCATGTCGGCGACCATCTTCTCCATGCGCTGGCGCACGAAGGTCTCGACCTCGGTCTTGAGCGTGTTGGCGGCGCCCGCGGCGTCCGTGAACATGCGGGCCATGCCATCGAGGAAGGGGTTATCGGTCTGGGCCATAAGGGGTCTCCGTTAAGTCTTTATATGGAGTGTGGGTAAGGATCGGGCAAGGCGAACCTTGACGCTGTTCCCGAACCATCCGAGAAGCCGCCCATGGCCATTCCGTTTCCCGACGTCGATCCGGTCCTGATCCACATCTGGGGCAAGCTGGCGATCCGCTGGTATTCGCTCGCCTATATCGCCGGGTTGGTGCTCGGCTGGTGGTGGATCGTGAGGATGATCCGCGACAAGCCGCTGTGGCGGAACCCGCCGTTCGAGCGCAAGGCGCCGGCGACCGAAGACGACATCGGCGACCTGCTCGTCTGGGCGACCCTCGGCGTGATCATCGGCGGGCGCGTCGGCTGGGTGCTGTTCTATGGCACGATCCTCTGCAGCGTGACGCCCGACGGCGGCTTTTGCGGTGGGCCAATCAATCATCTGCCGGGCGACTTCATCGATCATCCGCTGCGCCTGGTCTCCGCATGGGATGGCGGCATGTCATTCCACGGCGGGCTGATCGGCATGCTGGTCGCGCTGTGGTTGTTCGCGCGGCGCCGCAAGCTCGACTTCGTGAAGGTTGGCGATCTGGTCGCCAGCGTGGCGCCGATCGGACTGTTCTTCGGCCGCCTCGCCAACTTCATCAACGGCGAGCTCTGGGGCAAGCCGACCGATGTGCCGTGGTCGATGGTGTTCTGCACCCCGCACATCATGGAGACGAATGGCGGCGCCTGTCCTGCCGGACTGATCACGCGGCATCCGAGCCAGCTTTATGAAGCCGGGCTCGAGGGCCTGCTGCTGTTCGTCATCCTTCAAATCGGAATCCACCGCTTGCGCTGGCACGAACGGCCGGGGCTGGTGTCGGCAGTATTCTTCCTCGGCTACGGCCTCAGCCGCGTGTTCGTCGAGTTGTTCCGCGAACCGGATGCGGCGTTCCTGGGCCCGATCAGCATGGGACAGGCCCTGTCGTTCCCGATGTGGCTGATCGCCGGCTACTTCTTCTGGTACGCGCTGTGGCGGTCGAAGCAGCCGCAGACGGCGACGTGAACGCCCTCGGCCGCCGCATCGCTGCCTTGATCGCGGCGCAAGGCCCGATCTCGATCGCGCAGTATATGACGCTCGCGCTGCACGATCCGCAGCACGGCTACTACGCGACGCGCGATCCGCTCGGCCGCGACTTCACGACGGCGCCCGAGATCAGCCAGATGTTCGGCGAACTGCTCGGCCTCTGGATCGCGCAGTGCTGGGTCGATCAGGGCAAGCCGTCGCCCATTCGCTTCGTCGAGCTTGGCCCCGGCAAAGGCACGCTGATGGCAGATGCATTGCGCGCGACCAAAGTGGTACGGGGTTTTCTGCAAGCCGCCGAGATCGAGCTGATCGAAGCCAGTCCTGCGTTGCGCGCCGTGCAACAGGAGAAGCTGAAAGACTGCGGTGCGACAATCACGTGGTCGGAGCACTTCGCCGACACCCCCGACAGTCGGCCACTGTTTCTCATTGCCAACGAATTCTTCGACGCGCTGCCGATCCGCCAGTTCGTGAAGACGGATCGCGGGTGGTCGGAGCGCATGGTCACCGTCGATCAGGACGGCAATCTCGCCTTCGCACTATCGCCTGTGCCGGCCCATATCACCGTGCCCGAAGCCCGCGGCACGGCCCCGCTAGGTGGCTTCTACGAGACCTCCGCAGCGGCCACTGCCATCGTCGAAGACATCGCGCGCGTGATCGCGGCCAAAGGCGGTGCGGCGCTGATCGTGGACTACGGCTACGACGCGTCCGGTGGCTTCGGCGAAACCTTTCAGGCGATCCGCGACGGGGCGTTCGACGATGTGCTCGCAGCACCGGGCGATGCGGATGTGACCGCGCATGTCGACTTTGCAGCCCTCGCCGATGCGGCCGCGTCCGGTGGTGCAATGGCGTACGGCCCGGAGTTGCAGGGGTTCTTCCTCGATAATCTCGGCATTCAGGGCCGTGCGGCCAGGCTGGCGAACGCTCACAAGAGTGAGGCCGCCGCCATCAAGGCGGCCGTGAGCCGGCTTGTCGATCTCGACAAGATGGGCGAGTTGTTCAACGCGCTGGCGATTGTCGCGCAGGACGCGCCCGTTCCGCCGGTGTTTACGCCACCCATCGATGTGCCCCTGGAAGACATCGACTTCGACAATATCGACTTTAAAGGGCTGACCTTGCTCAAAGCCGACAATCTGCTGGGCGACGGCTCGATCGAGCATGGCTTCTTCGGTCGCGCCGGTGGCACTTCGAAGGGGATCTACGCCTCGCTCAATTGCGGCCCCGGATCGAACGACGATCGTGCGATCGTGATAAAAAATCGCGAGGCCGCACGCGGCGAACTCGCGCCGAACGGCAAGCTTGTGACGGTGCACCAGATTCACAGCCCCACCGTTGTCACGGTGGATGAGCCGTGGGAGTTGGGCGAGGGGCCGCAAGCCGACGCGATGGTCACCAGCCAGCGCGAGATCGTGCTCGGCATCCTCACCGCCGATTGCGCACCAGTGCTGTTTGCCGATGCTGAAGCCGGCGTCATCGGCGCAGCGCACGCTGGATGGAAGGGCGCACTTGGCGGTGTGACGGACAACACCATCGCCGCGATGGAAGCGCTAGGTGCGAAGCGTTCGCGAATCGCTGCCGCCATCGGCCCGTGTATCAGCCAGGCGAATTACGAAGTCGGTCCCGAATTCCGCGACACCTTCGTCAACGCCGCACCCGAGAATGCACAGTTCTTCATCGCCTCGGACAGAGCGTCGCATTTCCGCTTCGATCTGGAGGGTTATGTCGTCCATCGCCTGAAAGCGTGCGGAATCAGCAACATCGAACCGCTTTCCGCCTGCACCTATGCGCGCGAATCGGAGTTCTTCAGCTTCCGGCGTGCGACACATCGGAGCGAGCCCGATTATGGGCGGGAAATATCCGCAATTGTGTTGATCTGAACACTTCACGCCACCGGGTGCGGTTGCTAAAAGCCCGTCACCAAATCTTCATTTTCCAGCACGGAGTCCCGCGTTCATGAGCGAAGCGAACGGCACGCGGAACATGAAGCTTCTGGCCGCCAATTCGAACCGCCCGCTGGCGGAGGCGATCGGCCAGTACCTGAAACTCCCCTTCACCAAGGCCGTCGTCCGCCGCTTCGCCGACATGGAAGTGTTCGTCGAGATTCAGGAGAACGTCCGCGGCGAGGACATGTTCATCATCCAGTCGACGAGCTTTCCGGCCAACGACCATCTGATGGAATTGCTCATCGTGATCGACGCGCTGCGCCGGGCCTCGGCGCGCCGCATCACCGCGGTGATCCCGTATTTCGGTTACGCCCGCCAGGACCGCAAAGTCGGCTCGCGCACGCCGATCTCCGCCAAGCTGGTGGCGAACCTGATCACCGAAGCCGGCGCCGACCGGGTGCTGACCGTCGATCTTCACGCCGGACAGATCCAGGGCTTCTTCGATATCCCGACCGACAACCTCTACGCCGCACCGGTGATCGCACGCGACATTGAGGATTATCTCGGCAAGTCGAATCTGATGGTGGTGTCGCCGGACGTCGGCGGCGTGGTGCGCGCCCGTGCGCTGGCCAAGCGCATCGGTGCCGACCTCGCCATCGTCGACAAGCGCCGTGAGCGCGCCGGCGAATCCGAAGTGATGAACATCATCGGCGACGTGACGGGCCGTTCCTGCATCCTGATCGACGACATCGTCGATTCCGGCGGCACGATCTGCAACGCGGCCTCAGCCCTGCTCGACAAGGGTGCGAAGGATGTCTGCGCCTACGCGACCCACGGCGTGCTGTCGGGCGGCGCAGTCGCGCGCATCCGCGACTCCAAGCTCAAGTCGATGGTGGTGACGGATTCGATCGCGGCGACCGACGAGGTCCGCAAATGCGACAAGATCCGCCGCATCTCCATCGCCCCGCTGATCGGCGAAGCGATGCGACGCGTCAACAGCGAAGAGAGCGTATCGAGCCTGTTCGACTAAGCCTGACTTTTCCCATGTCTGTTACCCGGCGGAACGCTT
>DATAHD010000554.1:0-13426 GCA_036263395.1 Rhizomicrobium sp.
TGACGGCTTCTCGAACTCCAACGTCACCACCGTGCAGTTGGTGAAGCCGGTGAAGGGCTGGAAGAAGGGCCAGACCGTGACGGAGACGGAGTGGCTCTGCTTCTACGATGCGGTGAGCTGGCCGGCGAAACGGCGCGCCAAAGGGCAACTGCCCGTCGGCTGCACCGTCGAGACCGCCGGCCTCAACAACTAGCCCAACGCGGTCCGCCGATCTGGCGCTGTGCCTGATTCGACCGGGCTCTATCCAGGTCTCGACGCGGAGCACCGTTTCCCTGCTTCCCAACATATCTTGTTCATGTATATTTCTCCCGTCTAGGGGGAAATGATGACAGATACTATCTCTACTGAGGGGCAGCCTGCTGCCGCTCCGCTGGTTGGTGCGGCGCCGTCTCCAATGCAGGCAGCTCCCCCGCACCCGCTTGACGCCGAGTGGTTCATGAACGCTTCAGGGCAGAGTTACGGGCCTTACTCCGGGCACCGGTTCAAGGAGTTCATGTCCGAAGGACGTGTCACAGCAGACACACAGGTTGTTCGTGCTGGGGCATCGGACTGGCATCGTGTGATTGACGATCCGATCCTCGGAAGCCTCGCTCTTCATCGGCCGCTGCATGCGCCGTCAAACACCGTCGCCGCCGAAAAAGGTGCGACGGTGGTGCAGGTGACGAACAATATCGGCCCCAATCCAGGGCTTCTGGCTTTTTTGGGCGATGGTGGGCTTGCCGAACCGAAGTCGGCAGGGCTTGCGCTTGTGCTTTCGCTTTTGATCGTTGGCCTCGGGCAACTTTACAACGGTCAGGTGGGCAAAGGCATTCTGATGTTCTTTGGCTGCATTTTCTTGTGGTTCATCCTGCTCGGCTGGATCATCAACATCTGGTCCATCGTCGATGCCTATCAGACGGCGAAGAAGATGAATCTCCGCTATCAGCAAATCCTGCTCGCATCCGCCGCGCGATAGCTGCGAAATGGCGTTGTCGTACTGCCCGTCGTGTCACTCCCCACTCGGGGTGAGTGGTCTGGTATGCCAAGGTTGCGGCGGTGTCGTTCCAATCGAACGGCTTCGGGTAGGTGTTATCGCCCGGCTTAGATCGCGACTGATCAGAAACCGCGCCGCGATTTTGCTTTGGGCCTTCGCTGGTCTGCCGATGCTTGTGGTGCCGCCGCTGATCGCGATCTCATCCTTGTTGCTGCAGAGAAAGTCTGGGCCGCAAAACATTCCGATAAATCACCGCATCGCCCTCATGGCGGTGGCATCGATCAATCTGGCGCTAAGCGTTGCGCTGTGGATCGGCATGAGCCAGCACATAGGCGAATGCCGGCAGGCGATCGGCCAATTCCTTGCGGATCACGCTCCACAGTTTCACTACTCAAGCGATCCTGCAGAAAACTCCGATCCCAAAGCTCAGGAAATCTGACAGACCACCTTCCGGTTGGAGGTGGTCTGAGAGATGGTACATACGAAGCAGCTATCAGCCGAGCTTCACCCGATAGACGCGAGAGGCCGTGCCGCTGAACAGCGCGGTCTTCTCGTCGGCCGAATAGTTCTTGGCGATGCGCTTGAACGCATTCCACAGCGCCACATACGTCGCGCCGAAGCGGTCGACCGGGAAGTTGCTCTCGAACATGCAGCGCTTGGCGCCGAACAGTTCGATGCAGGTCTCGACATAGGGCTTCCACTCGCTCGCGAGCTGCTCCGACGACGTCTCCGGCCCATCCCAGCGCGCGCGCCAGCCACCGAACGGCATCGGCAACCCGCCGACTTTCACGTTCGTGTTCGGCATGTCGGCCAAGGTCTTCATGTTGGCCTTCCACGTGTCAAAGCGCTCCTCGCGCTTGCCCTTGTAGCGGCCGACGCCGAGCGGCGTGCCGACATGGTCGATCACGAACACCGTGTCGGGGAATGCCTTCACCAGATCGATCAGATCCGGCAGCTGCGGCTCGAGCAGCCAGGCATCGAACGACAGGCCCAGCTTGTGCAGATGCTTGAAGCCCTCGCGGAATTTGCTGTCGAGATAGAGCCCCGCACCGGCGCGGCCGTGCAGCGGGCCCAGCACGTTCGGATCTTCGTCATACGACGCCGAATGGCGGATGCCGCGGAAGCGGCCGTGTCCCGCTTCGATATGCGAGCGCAGCACGTCTTCCGCCTGATCGCCGATCTGGAAATCGATATGGCCAACGATGCCGGCGCAGGCGCGCACATTGCCGTAGAGCCCGCTCGCGGTCATCGCGGCGATGCCGTTCACGAACTCGGTCTCGCCGACGCACTTCAGCGCATCTGGCCCATCGGCGCGGTACATCGCACCGCACTCCATATAGATCGTGCCGATGACGTTGTGCCCGCTCTTCAGGTCGCCCAGCAGCTCGTCGAGCAGGTAGCGCGGCACATTGCGAATGATGTCCATGAATCCATGATCCGACGGCGGCAGATTCTTCAAAATCTCCGTCGGCCGGTCCCACAGATGATGATGCGGATCGACGATCGGCAGATCGGGTTCAAGAATTTGTTCGGCCATATCAACCTCCCATGTCATCCCCGGCGAGTGGCGCGAAGCGCCGCGAGGGAAGGGGACCCAACCGTCTAATACCGATTGGGTCCATCCAATGTGCTTCGGTCTTCTTCGAGACCGTTCAAGCTGAAACGCTTGGGTCCCCTTCCCCTCGCGCCCTTCGGGCACTCGGCCGGGGGAGACAAGCGGTAGAACTTACGGCGTCAGAACCACGCGGCCCTGAATCTTGCCGTCGCGCAGATCGTCCAGCGACTGGTTGGCTTCCGACAGCGGACGCTTGGTGTACGGGATCGGATCGACCTTGCCCGCGCGCACCAGCTCCATCATCTGCTTCGTCTCGTCGAGCGATCCGACCATCGAACCGCCGATGGTGAGGGCGCGGAACGGGAACATCGGGATCGGCATCGCCATCGCGCCGCCGAACAGGCCAACGATCACAACTTTGCCGCCGCGCCGCACCGTCTGGCTGGCGAACGCGAACGTCTTCTCCGAACCGACGAAGTCGACAACCGCGTAGGCACCGCCGCCGGTGTCGGCCATCAGCTTCTTGGCGCTCTCCGGATCCTTCGTGTTGTAGACGGCGGAGGCGCCGGCCTTCTTGGCCATCGCCAGCTTCTCGTCGTCGATGTCGGCGGCCAGCGGGCCCTTGCCGAACAACGCCTTGGCGAACTGCACGCCCATCATGCCGACGCCGCCGACGCCCAGCACGAGCACCTGATCGTTCGGGCCGAGCTTGCCGACCTTCTTCATCGCGGAGAACGCGGTCAGGCCCGAGCACATATACGCCGCGCCCAGCGCCGGATCGGTCTTGCCGTAATCGATGAGGTACTTCGGATGCGGGATCATGCAGTGCGTCGCATACCCGCCGTTGCAGCCGGAGGAGCAGCCGAGCTGGCGCGGGCCGCCGACGCAGATGTTCTCTTCGCCGCGCTCGCACGCCGGGCACTTGCCGCAGCCGATCCACGGGAACGCCGCATAGCGCTCGCCGACCTTGATGCCCTTCACGTCCGGCCCGACGGCGACGACTTCGCCCTCGATCTCATGGCCCAGCGTGTGCGGCAGCTTCATGTTCGCCATCGACGTCTTGTTGCCGCCGCCAAGGTCGAAATAGCCGTCATGGATATGCACGTCGGAATGGCAGACGCCGGCGTTGTGCACTTTCAGCAGCACTTCCGTGCCGGTCGGCACCGGGGTTGCGGTCTCGACGAGTTGAAGCGGTTTGCCGAATTCGATGACGGCCTGGCTCTGCATAAGCGTCTCCCTGACTTTTCTTGGATAAAGGCTGACGGAGTGTTGCACGCCCGATGGGGCGTCTCAACGCACAATCAGCGGGAGTGCGCCCGCGCCAGTGCCGCAAAATCCGCCACGGACAGCGTCTCGGCCCGTGCCGTGGGATCGAGGCCGGCGCGGCGGACCAGTGCCTCGGCCTCCGGCTCCAGCGATTTCAGGCTCTGGCGCAGCATCTTGCGGCGATGCCCGAAGGCGGCCTTGGTGACGTTCTCCAGATCGCGCAGCATTGCGGGTGCCACCGGCTCGGCCAGTGGTTCGATGCGCACGATGCTGGACGTCACCTTCGGCGGCGGCACGAAGGCGCTGCGCGACACGTCGAACGCGATCTTCGCTTTGGCGCGCCACTGCGTCAGCACCGACAACCGGCCATAGCCGTCGGTGTCCGGCTTGGCGACGATGCGTTCGGCGACCTCGCGCTGGAACATGAGCGTCAGGCTGTCCCAGAACGGCGGCCATGCTTCGCTCGTCAGCCACTTCACCAACAGTGCGGTGCCGACGTTGTAGGGCAGGTTGGCGGCGATGCGGACGGGACCCTCGGCACCGCACTCCTGCATCAGCATGCGTTCGTCGATTTCCATCGCATCAGCATTCACGACGGTGAGTTGCCCCGGATAGGCGGCGGCGACTTCGGCCAGCGCCGGAAGGCAGCGCTCGTCGCGCTCCACCGCGATCACCCGCGCCGCGCCTTCCATCAGCAGCGCGCGCGTCAGCCCACCCGGTCCCGGCCCCACTTCATAGAACGTGACGCCCGGAAGCGGCCCCGCCTCGCGGGCAATGCGGCGCGTCAGGTTGAGGTCGAGCAGAAAGTTCTGGCCGAGTGCCTTCTTCGCCTGCAGGTCATACGCCGCGATCACATCGCGCAGCGGCGGCAGGCCATCGTCAATCTTCGCGTCGCTCACGCCGCTTTGGCTTTCGCGCGGGCGTCGGCGATAGACGCCGCCATCTCGATGGCAGCGATCATGCTGCGCGGATTGGCCTTGCCGCTGCCGGCAATGTCGAACGCGGTGCCGTGATCGGGGGATGTGCGCACGATGGGCAGGCCCAGCGTGACATTCACGCCGTCCCAGAACGCCAGTGTCTTGATCGGGATCAGCGCCTGATCGTGATACATGCACAGCGCCGCGTCGTATTTCGCGCGCGCTTCCTCATGGAACATGGTGTCGGCGGGCAGCGGGCCGCGCACGTTGCCTTCGGCCTGAAGAGCTTCGACGGCGGGCAGTACGATGGCGCGGTCTTCGCCGCCAAGTTCGCCGTCCTCACCCGCATGCGGATTGAGTCCGGCAATCGCCAGCCGCGGCTCGGCGATACCGAAGTCGTGGCGCAGCGCGCGCAGGATGATCTCGCCGGTCTCGACAATCGCGGGCACGGAAAGCCTCTTCGGCACATCGGCCAGTGGAATGTGGATCGTCTGCGGCACGACACGCAGACCGCCGCCCGCCAGCATCATCACGGCGCGCGGCGCTTCAGTCAGCGCCTGCAGATATTCGGTATGCCCTGGATGTTCGAACCCGCCAGCGATCAGCACCGCCTTGTTGATCGGCGCCGTCACAACGGCCGATGCCGCACCGGCCAGTGCCTTCTTCACAGCAACATCGATCGCATCGACGACGGCGTGCGTGTTCATCGCATCCGGTTTGCCGGGGTCGCACGCCGTAAGCAGCGCATGCGTTTCAACGAACGCCTCATCGGGCAACGTCGCATAGCGGCGGAAGACGGCGGGATCGCCGGTCAGCTTCAGTGCGCGCGCGCCGATGCGTCCGCCCATTGTCCGATACGCGGCAACAGCGATCTCCGGCCCGATCCCGGCCGGCTCGCCCATAGTGATGAGGATAGGCGCTGCCGCAGGCGATGCGTGCGGCTCAGCGGTCCTGGACATCGGCGTTGCGCCGCAGACGCGCCAGATAGCCACGCGCGAGGCCGGCAATCTTCTCCTGGAAGAGTTGGTCTTCGACCTGATCGCGCGTCGGCGCCTGCCAGACTTCGATCTTCGCCGGGGCTGCATCGCAGCGCGCGATGATTTCGATACCGATACCCTGGATCTGGAACGGGTCTGTCACGCGCCCCGGTCCGGTCTTGGCGACGGCAGACTGCATCTCTTCGCTGAGATCGGTAAGGCGCAGGCCCATCTTGCCGAAGTCCTGCATCTGCACGCCGCGCATCGAAGCCGCGATCCTGTCGAGGTTCTGGCAGCTGACGACGTTCTCTTTGATCTGGTTGGCGATCTGGGTCACGCGCTGCACCAGCTCCGGCGCCGGCTTGGGCCCGATCGGGAACAGCATGCCCATCAGCTTGGTGGCGTTGGTCGCCGGCTTGTTCTCGTCTTCGGTCGAAACCTTGGTGCCGACCGGCTCCCAGCGGCGGCGCAGGAAGAGGATGTAGTAGCCACCCGACGAACGGATCGGCAGTGAAATCTCGCCGACCTTCATCTTCTCGACGGCGGCGTTCAGCTCCGGCGCCATCTGGCCGTCTTCGATCGCGCCGAGGTCGCCGCCCGAGGCGGCGGATGGGCTCTGGCTGAACTGACGTGCGATGGTGTTGAACGGTGCGCCATCGACGATCTGCTGATGGATACGGTCGGCGTCGGCTTTGACCTTGCCATCCTGCTCCGGATTGTCGACGCCGAGGAAAATCTCCGCGACGAGATAATGCGGCTTGTTCGCACCCGCCTTCACGCGCGCGAACTCCTGATCGACCTCGCCCGGCTTCATCCGGATCTGGTCGCCGAACTCGTCCTGCACCGAACGCTGCCAGGCGATCTGCACCGCGATCTGCGAACGCAGGGTCGAGATATGCACGCCGCTGCCGCCGAGCACCTCCTTCAGCTTCTCGACCGTCAGGTTGTTTTCCTTGGTGAGGTTCTCGATCGCCTTGTCGACTTCCTCGGAGGTGACCTGGATCTTCTTCCGGTTCGCCTCCTGCACCTGCATCTTCTCGGTCTCGAGCTGGCGCAGCACTTGGGAGCGCAGCGCCTTGCGCTGTTCTTCGTTCGTCGCCCGTACGCCCGAGGTGGCGCCGAGCAGCGCCACGCGCTGGCGCACGTCGTAGTCGGAGATGATCGAGTCGTTGACGATCGCCGCGACGCCGACCGTGTTGGCCTGATCGTTCTCGGCGTTGGCGTCGGGAAGCTCGTTCGCAGGCTTGTTCAGGCTCGCCGTGGTCGTGCCCTTGGGGGTCTTGGCAGGCGCGGCGGCGGGGGCGACAGGCTTGGCGGTTTCTTGCGCGGCAAGCGCCGGCCCCAAAGCAAGCAGCGCTCCGCAGGCAAGGACAGCAATGGAGAGTTTGTTTCTGGACAAGGGATCGATCTGCGGCAGCTTAGGGTTGCGATGCGTTCCGTTTCCCATCCCGCCGGATCGCAGGGGCCGGAGAATACGGATATTCCTTCCCCGTTCAAGGACGCGAGAACACATCTTTCGGGAATAAGCTAAACGGCTCATAGGGTTCATCGCCCGTCTTGAGCGTGAAACGCAGCAAAACAGCCGTCGATTTGGGCAGGTCGCGGTCGGTGGTGTAGCGCCGGCGGTAGGCGATCGCGATGCCCAGGCACTCGTCCTCATAGCCGAGGCCGAACTCGCTATCGAGCATCTTGCCGGCCAGAAGGTCGCGCCGGGCCGCCCCGAACAGTTCCCAGTACTTAAAGACGCCGAGGGTGAGCTGGGCGTTCGCTTCTTCGCGCGCCGCCAGCCCCTGCGACGGTTGGGCCGACAGGTTCAGGTAGCTGACCTGCATGGTTGAGCGGCCCCAGATGCCGGTGAGGAAGACTTCGTTGCGCCGAACGCTGCCGGAGTTCTTGTCGATATCGATCCGATGGGTCAGGTCGAGATAGGGCAGGAACTGGACGCTGAGCCGGCCGACCAGATCGGACGCCGTGCCGGAAAGGCCCGAGTCGGCGGAGAAAATCGGATTCGGTTTGGCGCGCAGAACTTCGCCCAGCACCGCTTCCACTTGCCCCGAGGAGAAGTAGGCATTCGCCTTCAACCCGATATTGGCGCGCGCGCCAGTATCGACGACGTCGAAGCCCGGCAGCCTGTCGAAGGTGAACAGGTTCTGGTCGCTGAATTCGAACGCGGTCGAATCTTCGTTCGGAATGCTCGCGGGGTGTCCGCCTTCGGGCGACCACACAGCCTGCACGATCGGCGTGATGACGAACGCGTTGCCGCGACCGCCATTCACGAACGGCCAGCGCCAGTCGAGTGCGACATAAGGCAGGCCACGGCCGACGAACTTCCCGCTGCTCGCCACACCGCTCGCAAAATGACCGACGTGATAGAGATCGCCGCGCGCGTCCGCTTCGAACGTGATCATCTGCCCGTTGTTGGTGACCAGCGGCACGCGATAGCGCAGCTCTGCCGTCACGCGTTCATCGGCATTGGGCAGATCGGGCGTTTCCTGCTGGCGGAACAGCGACACGCTGTTCAGATCGAGGCGCCACTGGCCGCGCAGGATCTTGTGATCCGGCATGTAGGTGTATTCGATCATCGGCAGCGCATACGGGATGAGCTGGCTGCTGTCCGTCGCGCGCAGGCCTTCGAAGTAGTAGCCGGTCAGCGCGAAACGGTTACGCCCCGCAATGCCCTCGATGAAGACATCGTTCACCAGCCGGTCGAGCTGCGAGATGTCGTAGCGCTTGAGATAGGTGTCGTTGTTGGTCAGCTGGACGTCGTAGCCGGCGCGCCAGTGCTGATCGATCGCCCAGTCGCCGGCGCCGAACACATGCGCATAGCCCTGGGGGACGGTGCCGCTGAGGCCGCCGTTCGGATTGTAGGCGCCGCTCGCCTGCAGCCACATGCCGCCGTTGTTCCAGCGTTGGCGATATTCGCCCTCCAGCACCTCGCCGCCCTTCGTGGTGACGAACGGTGTCAGCGTGAAATCCTGCGAGTCGCTGAACGCGAAGTAGATCGGGACTTTCGCGAAGTAGCCGATCGAACTCGAATTGCCGATCTCCGGCGTCAGGATGCCGGTCGCATGCTTCACCGTCGGATCGGAGAGCGAGTAGTATGGTGTGTAGAGCACCGGAATGCCGAAGAACTCGACCGTCGCGTTCTTGAAGCGGATCTTGTGCTTCGCCTCGTCATAGATGACGCGATAGGCATGCACCGACCACAGGGGATTCTTGTCACCACGCTTGCGGCAGATTTCGCACGGGGTGTACGCCGCGTTGTAAGCCGTCGTCTGTACGCCGGTCTGGCGGGTCGCGGTCGACGCCACGACGCGCCCCGTCTTGCCGATCAGCGCCGAGAAGCCGGACAGCGCGCCATCCCGCATCCGGTCGGTCAGTTCGACGTGATTGGCGAACGCGACGTCGCCGTTCGCCTGCATGATGCTGACATGGCCTTCGGCGGTGACTTTGTCGGTGTTCTCGTCATAGACGACCTGATCCGCGACGAGAATGCGTCCGCCGTAGTCGATCTCCACATGCCCGTTGGCGCGCGCGACCTTACGGTCGACGTCGTACGTCGCCTCGTCGGCCTGCAGCAGCATTTGATTGTCGTCACTGCCGGTCGCAACCGTCTCCGCTGCTGCGCCTGTCGGCAGCAGCATGGCCGCCATGATCAGCGGCAGCAGCGATACCCCCCCTTTCATGTCAGCCGTCCTCCTGGTGGAAGACGAGTGTCATGCCGATGAGGATCGCGGCTGCCGCCGGTGCGGTCGCCGCCAGACTGACCGGAAGGATGCCGGACTGGCCGAGCGTCTGGGTGATGTTGCTGAAGAAGTAAACGCCGAAGCCCGCAAACACACTGTAGAGCACGACGCGTGCAAGGCCGCCAAAGCGGGCAAGGCGCAGCGAGAAGCTCGCCGCCATGAACACCATCGCCGCGAATAGCGCGGGCAAAGCGAGCAGGTTGTAGAAATAGAGCTGGTAGCGGATCGCCGAGAACCCCGCCGCCTGCGCCGATCCGATGAAGCCCGGCAAATCCCAGAACGACAGCGTATCGGGCGAGGCAAAGCTCTCCTGAATGCGCTCCGGCGTCAGCGTGGTCGGCAGGCTGTAGGTGTCGTGCTGCACCGGCCGGCCTTCCGGTCCGCTGGCCCATGCGCCATGCAACAGCCAGGCACCTGGATGCAGTTCGGCCGAACGCGCATCGATGCGTCCTTCAAAGCGGTCGTTCGGGCCATAGAGAAACACAATCACGCCGTCGAGCCTGACGCCCTGGTTCGAGACGCGCAATGCGTGGATCACCGATTGCTTGTTCTCGTCACCCTGCCGCAGCCACAGCCCGTTGTTGGACACCGCAAGCTGCGAAGCCTCGCCGCGGATGTACTTGGCTTCGAGCGCCGAGAACTCCCCGAGCATGCGGGCGGAGATCGGCGTCACCAGAATAACGGCGGCAAGTCCGATCAGCACGGCAACGGCAAGCGGCGGTGTCAGGAAGTCCCACGCCGACACGCCCGCGGCGCGCGTCGCGACAAGTTCCTGTGTGCGCGACAGGCGCACGAAGCAGAACACGCCGCCGATCAGGATCGCGAACGGCATCAGCTTCTGCCCAAGGCTCGGCAGCTTCAGGATTGCCATGCCGATCAGTGCACCGGTCGGCACCGCCTCACCGGTCGCGGTGCGGTGGTTGGTGAGATCGACCAGATCGATCGAAAGCCCCAGCAGCAGGAAGCCGGCATAGATGATGGCGACCGCAATCAGGAACTGCAGCGCGAGATAGCGATAGAGCGTCCACGACCACGTCATTCCGCCGGCTCCGGTACGGGCGGCTCCGGTTGCACGCTGCGCAGCAACGCCAGCGGATCGAAACCCGCCAATCCGGCGAGCGCGGCCAGCGAACCCACAAGGGGAATGACATAGAAAAGAACAACGGCCCACGGCTTGCTCACCGCCATGCCCTGCACACCATAGCCGGCGATGCGCAGCACCGCTGCCGCGATCGACGCGACCGTCAGGCGCAGCGCATTGGCGCCGCGGGTTCGCCGCCCCTGCACCACGGCGAGCAGCGCGATGAGGCCGAACATGATGCAGTAGAGCGGTGCGGTGATGCGGTTGTGGCCTTCCGCGAAATAGGCGTTGCGCAAGCGCTGCGTTAGCGCCGGGTTGTTGGGCCAGAACAGTTCGGAGAGATACAGCTCGTTGGTGTCGCGCCCGCTGCTGCGATTGGTGTTCGCGAACTGGTCGAGATCGAACGCATAGCTTTTGAACTTCAGCACCGAAAGCTGTGCGCCGCCTTTGGTGCTCTGTTCGACGGTGCCTTCATACATCAACAGGCGCGCGCCTTCCGGCGTCTGTGCCAGCTGGCCGGACGAGGCGATATAGGTTGTCGGCCGTGTGCGGTTGCGATTGTCGTGGACGAGGATGCCCTGGATGCGCCCATCGGAATCGAGCGAGCGGATAAACACCGTCAGGCCCTTGGCCGGCGTGTTGAACTCGCCCGGATTGAGGAGCGCGGCCCCGATATCGGCGCGGATGTTGAACACCTTCTCGTTCACCGCGCGCTGGCCCATCGGCATCAGGTACAGGCCGCAGAGATAGGTCAGCACCATCACGCCGCCTGCCGCAACGAACACCGGCAGCGCCAGCTGGCCGCGGCTGTAGCCGGAGGCCCACATCACCACCAGCTCACTGTCGGTCGACAGCTTGTTGAGGGCATAGAGGGTGCCGGCGAAGAACGCGATCGGCAGGATGATGACCAAGAGGCTCGGCAGGATCAGGAAGGTCAGGTAGACGAAGGTCGGTGCCGACTGGCCCCGGTTGATCACAAGATCGAGAAGTCTGAGCGACTGCGTCAGCCAGACAACCGTCGTCATCAACAGCGCAAACAGCGCCGTTGGGCCAACAAGCTGGTTCAGCACGTATTTTGACAGTCGCGACATCAGGGTCCGGGTCTGGGTGCCGGGTTATGGGCTATCTGCGCCGGCCCAGTCCCGCGCCCTTTTGCCCCGATTGGGATTCGCCTTAAACTAACACTCTCCCAACCCCGCCGGGCAACCATACACAAACCTTAACCCACGGCGCCAAAACAAAATTCGGGTCGCAACCGTTAACAATCCACACCGGAGTCATGTCATGCAGTTGTCTTTTGTCGCGCCTGGTTCGATCGCCACCGCAACCGGTGCGGTCATTGTGGGGGCATTGGAGGGCAACCAGCTGACGCCGGCTGCCGCGGCGCTGGACAAGGCGGCGGATGGCGCGCTCACCCGGGCGATGGCCATCAGCAAGTTCAAGGGCAAGCCGGCCCAGGTGCTGGAGCTGCTGGCGCCATCGGGCGTGAAGGCCACGCGCATTCTCTTGGTCGGCCTCGGCAAGGGCGCCGACTTCAAGGGCTCGGCCGCGGAAAACATCGCCGCCACCCTGATCGGCCGCCTCCTCACCTCCGGCGAGACCGCCGTGACGTTCGAGATCGATCTGCCGAAGGGCACCAAGCTGAAGGCGGATGAACTCGCCGCCCATCTCGCTTTCGGAGCGAAGCTCAAGAGCTACACGTTCAATCACTACCGCACGAAGGATCTCGCCGACCTCGAATCCAAACTCACCAAGGTCACGATCGCAACCGGCGATGCGTCCGGTGCGAAGAAGGCGTGGGTCGAGATGGCCGCGGTCGCCGACGGCATCTTCCTGGCGCGCGACGTCGTGAACGAGCCGCCGAACGTCCTCTCGCCGGTGGAGTTCGCGAACCGCGCCAAGAAGCTCTCCGCCCTCGGCGTGAAGGTGCAGGTGCTGGGCGTCGCCGAGATGAAGAAACTCGGCATGGGCGCACTGCTCGGCGTTGGGCAAGGCAGCGTGCGTGAGAGCCAGCTCGTCGTCATGCAATGGAATGGTTCGCGCAAGAAGGCGGAAGCGCCGGTTGCGTTCGTCGGCAAAGGCGTGTGCTTCGACTCCGGCGGCCTCTCGCTCAAGACCGGCGCCGGCATGATGGGCATGAAGGGCGACATGGGCGGTGCCGCCGCCGTGTATGGCACGATGCACGCGCTCGCCGCCCGCAAGGCGAAAGTCAACGCGGTCGGCGTCATCGGGCTTGTCGAGAACATGCCGGACGGCAATGCGCAGCGTCCGGACGACGTCGTGAAGTCGATGTCGGGTCAGACCATCGAGGTGCTCAACACCGATGCCGAAGGCCGCCTCGTCCTCGCCGATGCGATCACCTACACGCAGTCGAAGTTCAAACCGAAATTCGTCATCGACCTCGCCACCCTCACCGGCGCGATCATGACCGCGCTGGGTCTGGAGCATGCGGGCCTGTTCTCCAACGACGACAAGCTCAGCGAACGCATCACCGACGCGGGCAAGGAAGAAGGTGAGCCCGTGTGGCGCCTGCCGCTCGGCCCCGGCTACGACAAGTCGCTCAAGTCCAAGATCGCCGACATGAAGAACATCGGCGGCCCCTATGGCGGCTCGATCACCGCGGCGCAGTTCATCCAGCGCTTCGTCGAGAAGGGCACGCCTTGGGCGCATCTCGATATCGCCGGCGTCGCCTGGCAGGACGGCGAGCAGAAGGTCCACATCCCCAGCTGGGGTACCGGCTGGGGCGTCCGCGTGCTCAACCGCCTGATCGCGGATCACTACGAGAAATGAGACTGGCTGGCGCGGCGCTGATAGTCGGGTTGCTGCTCGCGACCGGTCACGCCGCGCCGCCTACACTCGATCCGAACGATGGCGTTATGCTGTCGGCCACCGAGGGCCAGGCACTGCTGCA
>DATAHD010000555.1:0-4357 GCA_036263395.1 Rhizomicrobium sp.
TTGTGCGACACGCTCGCCGGCAAGGTCGACAACCTCAACTACAAGACGGCGCGTTATCCGGGTCACCGCGATATCGTGAAGCTGCTCGTGCGCGATCTGCACCTCGGCACCCGCCGCGACATCTTCAAGGACGTGCTGGAGACCGCGATCCCGATCACCTATCAGGACGTCGTTCTGGTGTTTGTGACGGTGAACGGCTGGGTCGATGGCCGCCTGACGCAGGAAAGCTACGCCAAGAAGATCTACAGCCAGACGGTCGGTGATCGCCTGATGAGCGCGATCCAGATCACGACGGCGTGCGGTATCTGCGCGATGACTGACCTGCTCGTCGAAGGCAAGCTGCCGCAGAAGGGTTTTGTGCGTCAGGAAGATGCGAAGTTGTCCGATTTCACGGCGAACCGTTTCGGCCGCTATTACGCCAAGGGCCTCTAAGATTTTTTGATGAAAGGTATGTCAGGAGTTTATCATGTGGAGAACTAATACAGGATCGTTTTGGATCAACTTCCTTTTCGGGTGGCGCTGAAACCCGGTGTCGTCAAGGAACGTCATGGCCGCTAACCCGTTGTCCCAGCGGGAAACTCTTATTTGGAGAACGGCCATGACCAACGATTTCGTTATTCGTGCGTGGAACATGATGGAGAAAATCTCCACCTGTTTTCTGATCACCTGGGACGGTGAGCGCCAGCGGGCGCGTCCGATGTCGGCCGTTGTCCGTCCGGCGGAGCATGCGATCTATATGCTGACCGACGAGCATCGCGAGAAGATCGAAGAGATCGAGCACTATCACGAAGTGCTGCTCGCCTTCGCCGACACGCATGGTCAGAAGTATGTGTCGGTCAACGGCCGTGCGGTGGTGATGAACGATCGCGCGAAGATCAAGGAATTGTGGTCGCCGTTCGCGAAGGCATGGTGGGATTCGCCGGAGGATCCGACGATCCGTGTCCTCAAGATCGTGCCAGATGAGGCGGAGCTTTGGGATTCCCCGGGCACGCTCATCGCGACCGTGACCATGCTGGCCGCGGCAGCCAGTGGCAAGCGCCCCGATGTGGGCGACAACGCGAAGGTCGCGCTTTAGCACGGGCTCACGCAATCGCGTTGCTCTGCTAGGGTGCGCCCTTCATTGGGTGTGAAGTGGAGCAACGCGCATGGCGCGCACCGGCGGCCAGGCACTGGTCGAAGCACTGACGGTTCACGGCGCAACGCATGCGTTCTGCGTGCCGGGCGAGTCGTATCTCTTCGCGCTCGATGCGCTGTATGACGCACCGATCAAGCTCGTCACCTGCCGCCAGGAAGGCGGCGCTGCCAACATGGCGGAAGCGTTCGGCAAGCTGACCGGCAAGCCGGGCATTTGCTTTGTGACGCGCGGTCCTGGCGCGACCAACGCCTCGATCGGCGTGCACACGGCGTTTCAGGATTCGACGCCGATGATCCTCTTCATCGGCCAAGCCGACCAGTCGATGCTGGACCGCGAGGCGTTTCAGGAAGTCGACTTCCGCGCCATGTTCTCGCCGTTGTGCAAGTGGGCGGCGGAGATCCGCGATCCGAACCGCATTCCGGAATACATCGCGCGCGCCTTCCATGTGGCGGTGAGCGGTCGCCCTGGTCCTGTCGTGTTGTCGTTGCCGGAAGATGTGCTCTCCGGCGTGTGCGATGCCGCGGATACGCGCCCCTATAAGAGAAGCGAGCCATCGCCGTCGCAGGACGAGATGGCGGACTTCGCTGCGATGCTGGAGCATGCGGAGCGCCCTGTCCTGATGCTGGGTGGTCCCGGCTGGGATCATCACGCGATCACCAATGCGAAGACGTTTGCCGAGCGCTGGCATCTGCCGGTCTGCACCTCGTTCCGTGCCAAGGACCGTTTCGACAACACGCATCCGCTCTATGTCGGCGATTTCGGCATCGGCGCCGATCCGGCGCTGGTCAAGCGCGTGAAGGACTGCGATCTCTTGATCGTGGTCGGCGCCCGCCTCGGTGAGATGACGACCGACGGCTACACCCGCATCGACGCGCCTGTGCCGAAGCAGACGCTGGTGCATGTGCATCCGAGTGCCGACGAACTCAACCGCGTCTATCAGGCGGACCGCGCCATCGTCTCCGGCGTCGCGCCGTTCCTGCGTGCCGCTGCTTCGCTCCCCGCGCCGGATCATCACCGCTGGCGTATGTGGGCGGATGAGGGGCGCACGGCGTATGAGGCGTGGACCAAGCCAGTGATCCCGCCGGGCAAAGTGAATCCGTCCGAGATTTTCGCGTGGCTGGATAGAAACGTGCCCGCCGATGCGATCTTTACCAACGGCGCGGGCAATTACGCCGGCTGGCTACATCGTTTCCATCTGCATCGCGCCTTCCCGACACAACTCGCGCCGACCTCTGGCGCGATGGGCTACGGCGTCCCCGCCGCCATCGCCGCAAAGATCGTCGAGCCGGAGCGCATGGTGATCGCGAGCGCAGGCGACGGCTGCTTCCTGATGAATGGGCAGGAGCTGGCAACCGCCGTGCAATACAACGCGGCGATCATCGTGCTGGTGTTCGACAACGGCACCTACGGCACGATCCGCATGCACCAGGAGCGCGAGTTTCCCGGTCGCGTGATCGGCACCGACTTGCACAACCCCGATTTCGCCGCGCTGGCCGAAAGCTATGGCGCGTTGGGCTTGCGCGTGAACACGACGGAAGAATTTGCAGTGGCGTTTGAGAAGGCGGTGCAGGCGAACAAGCCCGCACTGATCCATATCAAGACCGACGCAGAAGCGATCTCGCCGACAACGACGATTACGAAATTGAGAGAAGCAAAGAAATGAAAGCGCAAGATATCCTCGCCCACTTCGGCATCAACGCCACGTCGGGGCACCACGTTGTTCACTCGCCGATCGACGGCGCGGTGATCGGGCACGTCGCATTCGACAAGGCCGATGCGGTGCAGACGAAAATCGCGGCCAGCGTTGAAGCGTTCAAGACCTGGCGCAACGTTCCGGCGCCGAAGCGCGGCGAGCTGGTGCGTCTGTTCGGCGAAGAGCTGCGCGCCAACAAGGAAGCTCTCGGCCGCCTCGTCACGCTCGAGATGGGCAAGATCCTGCAGGAAGGTCTCGGCGAAGTGCAGGAGATGATCGACATCTGCGATTTCGCTGTCGGCCTCTCGCGTCAGCTTTACGGCCTCACCATTGCTAGCGAGCGGCCCGGCCACCGCATGATGGAGACCTGGCATCCGGCCGGTCCCGTCGCGGTGATTAGTGCGTTCAACTTCCCGGTTGCGGTCTGGGCGTGGAATGCGGCACTCGCCTGGGTGTGCGGCGACAGCGTGATCTGGAAGCCGAGCGAGAAGACGCCGCTGACGGCGCTCGCCTGTCAGGTGTTGTTCGAACGCGCCGCGAAGAAGTTCGGCGACGCGCCGGCGAACCTTTCGCAGGTTGTGCTCGGAGCGCGTGAGGTCGGTGAAGCGCTGTCGAAAGACGGGCGCATTCCGGTGGTCAGCGCCACCGGTTCGACCCGCATGGGCCGCGAGCTGGCGCCGGTTGTGGCGAGCCGCTTCGGCAAGTCGATCCTCGAACTCGGCGGCAACAACGCGATGATCGTTGCGCCGACCGCAAAGCTCGACCTTGCGCTGCGTGCCATCCTGTTCAGCGCCGTCGGCACCTGCGGCCAACGCTGCACCTCGCTGCGCCGCGTGTTCGTGCATGAAAGCCTGTACGACAAGCTCGTCCCGGCGCTGAAGTCGGCTTACGCGAAGATGCCGATCGGCAATCCGCTGGAGCAGGGCACGTTGGTCGGTCCGCTGATCGACAAGGCGGCGTTCGACACGATGGAGCGCAGCATCGCCTCGGCGCGAGATGAAGGCGGCAAGGTCACCGGTGGCGGCCGCGCCCTCACCGACAAATACGGCGATGCCTTCTATGTGCATCCCGCTATCGTCGAGATGCCGAAGCAGTCGAACACCGTCTGCCACGAGACGTTCGCGCCGATCTTATATGTAATGAAGTACACGAACTTCGCTGACGCGCTCGCACTGCAGAACGAAGTTCCGCAAGGCCTCTCGTCCTGCATCTTCACGCAGGATATGCAGGAAGCGGAGAAGTTCACCGCGGCCTCGGGCTCGGATTGCGGCATCGCCAACGTCAACATCGGTCCCAGTGGCGCGGAAATCGGCGGCGCGTTCGGCGGTGAAAAGGAAACTGGCGGCGGCCGCGAAAGCGGTTCCGACTCGTGGCGCGCCTACATGCGGCGCCAGACGGCGACCATCAACTACTCCGACGCCCTGCCGCTCGCACAAGGCATCAACTTCGACACCGTGTAGAGCAGGGGGAATTAACCCAAATTTAACTCTACACTTCGTGCCACAACGGGACGATCTTAGGCTTTCCGG
>DATAHD010000556.1:0-11239 GCA_036263395.1 Rhizomicrobium sp.
CCCAGCTCTTCCGCCATATCCGCAGCACACATCCGGACGAGAGTTTCGTCATCCACCACCAACACAAACGCCATCTCTATTTGCCGGTCCATTCTCTCGTATGCGTCATGTAAACGGCTGGCACACGATTTGGTCGTGGAACAATGAAAAGAACATCGTTTTCGCTCGAGATGGTATGTTCCGCGCATCGCCCGCGCGTCACACCGAGAACGGTGCTTCGCCTTCGATGATCTCGCATTGCAGGGCCGGGGCCTGGCCGGGTTGCCAAGCATTCGCGCGAAAGCGCGCGCGGTAGAGGACGGGGCCTCCGTCTTCTGTTGTGCTGCGTTCGGCGGGGGGGGCGATGCAGATGAAGTCGGTTTCGAGTGTAGTGGCGGTTGCGCGGACGGTGCTGTAGCCGTGGGCGCCGAGGTCGGCGAAGACGAGGTGTGGCGCGACCTCCGGATTGGATTTCGCCAGCGCCTGTTTCAGATCGCCGGTCTTGTCGTAGGTCAGGCTCGCCTGAACGCCGTGCATGACCGAGAAGTTCACCATCGGCTCGGACGGTTTGCCGGGCGGGCGGCGCATCAGGAGCGCGTGCAGCGGCTCGTCGTCGTGGACTGTCTTCTCGTACACCTCCACCGTTCCGGGCGTTGAGATCGACGTTCCGACGAATTCGAGCGCGACCGGCTCGTACGCCTGCGGCGGCAGCGACTTCGACAGCAGGCCGGCCAGGGAGCCGTGGCGGTCGCCGCACAGCGACGTCAGGCCGGTGATGCCGTTGGCTTTGACGAAGTCGAGGATCTCGCCCTGCTCGTGGCGATATCCCGCCCAATCGTCGATCCAGAACATGCCGTAATCGCGGCCCGGCCATTTGCCGAACTCCGCCGGCAGGTTTTTCATATCGGCGCGTGCGTTGAGCGAGCCCTGGCTGTTGCCCCAGATCTTCCACGGCGCTTTCGCGGCGCGCAGCTGTTCGAGAAACCAGGCCTTCTGCGTCGCGCCGAGAATGCTTTGCGGGTCCTTGTCCTTGCGATAATTGGCGATCTGCTTGTCGCCGAAAGCAAAGGTGTCCGGCGGGTGGCCGTTCGCGTAGGCCTTTCCGGCGTCGAGAATTTCCATCGCATCCTGGGGGAAGAGATCGAGAAACTTCGGTGTCGTGATCGCGGCCGCGCCATCGTCGTTGAGCACGAAGTAAGAGCGGAAGCTGCGATTGTCGGTCAGCAGAAGATCGACGTTCTTTCCCCAGTTCAGATGACGATAGACCTTCAGCGCAGTGATGGCGGTGAGATTGTTCGGCTCCTGCACCACGGCGAATTTGTCGTACTGCGCGACGTCGGCGTCTTTGACCGTGGGCGCATCGAAGCGGTTGAAATCCGGATCGCCGGCTTTTGCGACGCGCGCGGGTTGATATTCGAACCATGCCTGCGCGGCGGCGACCTTGCGCGTCTGGGCGCCGACCACCTTGCCGTCGCCGTCGTCGGTGAGGCCCTGGAAGCCCTGCCAGGAGAATTCGTGATTGTCCCACATGCACACGAACGGCCAGTTGGCGCGCGCGTCCTGCAGATCGGGATCGGTGAGGTAGCCCTTATAGGCGGCGCGGTAGTCGGGAAGATCGACGGGGATGTGATAGTCGGCGATCTTGCGCCCGGTGGGATAGCGGATGATGTCGCGGATCTTGCGGCCGTAATACGGCTTGGTGCGGTCTTCCGGGTACCACACCATCTCGTAGATGAAGTCGCCGAGATGCAGGACGAAGTCGAGCTGCTCTGCGGCGGGCTTCTTGCGGTCGTCGTAGAGCATGCGGCGGTAGGCATTGTTGAAGCCGGTGTTCTGGTCCTGGCAGCTGACGAAGGCGAAGTTCACGGGGCGGTCGTCGGTGTCGGCGGGCGCGGTGCGGGTGCGGCCGATGCGGCTTCCCATGCCGTGTGCGTCGGTGAAGCGATACCAGTAGGTGGTGGATGGTTTGAGGCCGGCGGCGAGGACGCGCACGGTCCAGTCGTTTTCCGCCGCCGGTGTGATGGCGGTTGCGGCTACGACGGTTTTGAACGACGGGTCTGTCGCGACTTCGGCCGTGAGTTGCGCGGCGGTGGTTGTGCCTGTGGCGGGCGGGCAGCGCGTCCACAGGATCACGCTGTCGAAGGTGGGATCGCCGGACGCGACGCCTTGCGGATAGAGATCGCGGCGTTCGGTGTAGGTGCGCTTCGATGCCTGCGCAGCGGTTGTTGAGAAGGCGAGCGCGGCGCCCATCGCGGCGGCGGCAGCGGCGAATTCGCGGCGGTTGAGGCCGGCGGATTTCTTGTCGGTGGTCAAAGCGTTTCCCCCCAGGGATGACGCTTTCAGTTCTTCATATTCGCTGGCGGAAAGAAACTGCGCGGGCCCGGCTCACACGACAAGTTGACCGCGCATGCGCTCACGCATCCGTGAGGCTTTTAGTGTTTGCAGAAAGGTCTGAACTTGTTGGCTTCGCGAATGGCGCGCGACCAGGTGTAAGAGTTTCCGTCGCTGACGTAGTAGTACGTCATGCCGTTGGGCAGCAGCGCGATGGTGATGCCGCCGAAGCCGGACATGAAGGGAATCCACGTCGGTGCGGGGCAGCCGAGTGTGGCTTGCGCGTTGAATGCCCAGTAACCGTTGTTGTAGCGCAGGTCGGCGCTGCCGGCGGGGAGGCCCGGGTTGCTTTTGTTGCGCTGGAACGCGGCGTCGAGCATGCCGATGTCGATCATCTGCTCGCCGAGGATTTTGCCGCGATCGTTGTTGAGGAAGATCGCAAGCTTGGCGATATCGTCGGGCATGAGCGTGAGGCCATAACCGCTGAACGGTTGCGCGACGCTGTCATAGGTGCGGCGCGTGACGTCGAGCGTCGGATGCAGGCCCAGGCGATGCCAGATCGGATCGATCAGCAGATCGCGGTAAAAGTCGCGCGTCGGCTTCGTCTTCTTCGCATAGAACGCCCGCAGCGCGGTGCCGAGAACGTACGTGTCGGGGGTGTGATAAACCCACTGCGTGCCCGGCGTCGTCTTGCGCGGAAAGTGGCCGCAGGCGAACGCGATCTTGCCGGCGTGGGTGTCAGGATAGAAGAACTGCCACATGTCAGCCGCGGACTCGTCGGCCATCGAGGCGTTGGAATTGTAGTTGCCGGTGGCGAGGTCCAGCGCGTTGGCGAACGTCACGTCGCCCCACTGACCGGACGCGGCGCATTCGGGGACGAAGTCGGCGATCTTCTGCCTCATCACCTTCGGATAAAGCTGCGCGAGGCGCATCGCCGTCGTGCCGGCGAAGACCGATTTCGCCACCGAGTAGGACGGCGCCGCCATGGAATTGCAGAACGGATAGGCGCCAGCGCGCGTGTTGCAGCCGCCGACATAGTTCACGCCGTCGAGCACGAGACCATAGAACGTCATGTCGGCCGGGTTCACCTCGAGCGGCGAGCCGAATTGCGTGGCGTCCATGCCGGGATGATCGACCGCGAGGTCGGCGAATGTCTTCGTCGGCAGGCGCGTGGTCGTCTCGTGGTCGTAGTCCGCGATCAGACGCGTGCGGCCGGTTACCTTGCCCGGCGTGTAGGTCGCGGCCCAGCTGCCCGACATGTCGAACTTGAAAGTCGCGCAGGTCTCCGCGGCGATGATGTAGGAGACATCGCTGACGGTGCCGCTGTTGTTGAAAGTGAACGACAGCACGCCGTTGTGGATGCAGTTCTCGTTGCGCTCCTCCAGCGCAAAGGGAAGCTTCGCCTGGGTCATGCCGGTGCCGTTGTCGGTCACGGTGCCAGGCTCGAGGATGAACTCCCAGAAGGGATGCGTGCTGGGGATCGAGCCGCGCTGCGCCGGGATTAGCGCATTGCCAAACTGCACGAACGAGAAGTCGAACGGCGGCAGATGCTTTGCGGCACCGCCGAACGCGTTGCTGAGACTGCTCGGGTCGCTGATCGCGGTGAACTGACTGCCGGCGAGCTCGGCGGTGAGCGTGAGACGGCCTTCGAACTTGTTCTGCGTCGCACCAGCGGCGGACGGCAATAGCGCTATCGCCACTGATAGAAGTACAAGCGGGCGGGCCATCGCCTTAAGACGCGCGACGGGCCTGCGGGTGTGCGCAAGCAAACTGCGTAGTCCGATCACTGCCAAATCCCCGAGTGCCATTTTGATACGCATCAGCGAAGAAGCCCTACATAGCACGGTTGTAGGCCGCACCTGGGGCATCTTTTGCAGGTATCAACGCAAGGCTTATGCCGTCGAGTTCCCTCGGCGGCGGCGATCACCGCGACTGGCTGCCGGCGCGTCACCGTGTTGAAGTTCCCTCAGCAATTCTCATGTGGGGCGGAATCGAATATGGTTTCCGTCCGGCCGGGGGACCACTAGCCGCCGGACTTATCCCGATAACAAGCAAAACGCGCGGTTCGTCCGCACAAAGATCACTCGACGATGTCCTTTGCAAACAACCGCTTGGTACTAACTCTGACGGGAGGGCTGGTCTTAGGCTTTCTGGCCCTGCTCGTCATTGTTGGCATGACGGTCTGGCTGGGCGATCGGGCCAGTGTCTTTGTGGAGCAGACGACGATACAGCGGGATCGCCGCATCGCAGCGGTTGAACTGCGAGACTCCCTGAGAACAGCCGAGTCGAGCCAGCGCGGCTTTCTTCTGACCGGCAACGAAATCTATCTGGCGCCCTACGACACCGCGAAGACCCGCGCGCAACAGCAACTGGCCGACCTGCTGTCCGGCGAAGCCGCGCGTTCGGTCCCGATGATGCGTCCCCTTCGGGAGGCGGTGAACAACAAAATCGCGGAGATGGATGAAAGCATCGCGCTGAAAAGCGCAGGAAAGGACGACGCGGCCCTAGCGATCATCCGAACCAATCGCGGAAAGTCGTTGATGGACGAGATCAATGTCTTTCTGTACGGCGCGATATTGAGCGCCGACGAAGAAGTCGCCACCTACAGCGCTGAGCAGAAACGCAACGCGGTCATGCTGCGGCTGGTCGCCATTATCGCGGCCGTCATCATCATTCTGGTGGTGACAGCCGTCGCGCTCACGGTTTACCGGAACCGGCAAGAAATCGCGCGCGCAAGAGATGAGGTGCGGGCGATCAATGCCGACCTCGAAGAGCGCGTCAAACGTCGAACGTCCGATCTGGTTCTGGCGCGGGAGCGGGCCGAGGTCCTGCTTTCGGAGGTCAATCATCGTGTCGCGAACAGCCTTCAGCTGGTAGCGGCGCTGGTGAACCTGCAACACAAAGCCGTTCAGGACGATGCCGCCAAGGACGCGCTGACGGAGACGCAATCGCGCATTCAGGCGATCTCGCTCATCCACAAGAGCCTCTACACGTCTGGCGACGTGACGTCCGTTGCGCTGGGCGATTATCTTTACGGCATGCTGGACAATCTTGAGACCGCGATGCGCAAGGACGGGCATACGGCCAGTCTGAAATGCGAACTGGAACCGGTGTCCCTGCGCACCGACGAGAGCGTCAGTCTTGGGGTTGCGGTCAGCGAACTGGTCACGAACGCCTTCAAGTATGCTTATCCGGCAGGAAGCCCCGGCGAAATTCGCGTCAGGCTCAAGCAGCTATCGCAAGGCAAAGCCGAACTTGTTGTGGAAGACGATGGCGTCGGCCTCAGCGAGAAACCGCATCACGCCGGGACTGGTGTCGGGACGAAAATCATTAATGTCATGGCGGCAACGCTGAAGACGCAGGTGGAATATATCAGCCGCCAGCCCGGGACGCTGGCGCGACTGGTTTTCTCGACAGAGCTTTCGTCATGAGGAAATTGCGTCATGCAATTGTTGCGGCAGTTCTTGCTGTCACGCTGATATCGCCGTCCTTCGCCAACGAGAAAAGCGAGGGGCTGACGAAACCCGTCACGCTTGCCCGCTTCGATCCCACAAGAGCGCTTTGCACCAAGCCCACAAACCTTCAGCGCAAGCTCGTTTTCGTACAGGACAACGCGCGCGAATTCATGCAGGGCGTGGGGCGAGGATTGGCGTCGGCCGCCAAGCAGCGCGGCCTTGGTTACAGCGTGTCCTTTTCGGCGAACGATCCCACGCTGATGATCAAGCAGGTCGACGCCCTGCGATCGGAGAAGACTGGCGCGATCGTTGTCGCGCCCATCGATCCGCCGTCGCTGAGCAAGAGCTTACAAAGAATGATCTGGGCGGGTGCTTATGTCGGAGCCGTCGTTCCGCCGCCGGCAACGTCGCTCCTGAACGCGCCGCAATACCTGACCGGCAAGGTGCTGGCGGAGGCGGCAGCGGCCTATATCCGCACGCATTTGAACGGCAAGGCGAAGGTCGTTCTGCTGACGCATGACAATCTGCAATTTCTCGCGCCTCGCTTTGCGGCAATGCGAGACACGTTCCGGCGAATGCCGGGGGTCACAATTGTTGCCGATATATCGCCCACGACCGTCGATAAGGCTGGCGGCTATCGCACGATGAAGACGATCCTGCTCGCGCAACCGGATGTCGATGTGGTGTTGGGCGCGGATACTGTCGTTCTTGGCGCACTTGCAGCGTTGCGCGCTGCGGGCAAAGCGCGCGCGAACCAGTTTCTGGGCGGCATCGACGGCGAGCGCGAAGCGGTCGAGGAAATCAAAAAGGCGGGCAGCCCCTATAAGGCAAGTATCAGCCTGGCTTCACCGATTTTTGGCTATGCGATGGGGCAGCACGCTGCAGACTGGCTGGAAGGAAAGACGATTCCGCAGGCGATGGATATTCTGCCGAAGGCCCTCACCGCCCAAAACATCAAGCAATACGAGCACGACGTTGCGAACCCCGCCGCGGTCTATGCGGATCCGGTTCAGAGAAACGCTTATCTGCGCATGTATGGAAATATCTGCTTCGATACGCGCGATCGGTACATAAATTTTCCGTGGTCGTCGGAGCGGAAGTAGGATCATCCCTCCGAAATCTTTCGTTCGCATGACTTAATGGTGGGATGACCTTTCTGGGGTTGGTCTGGAGGTCCGGCTCGCCAAGACGCGATTTTCTGCCGATATGAGGATAATGTAGGAGGGCATAACTGCGGTATGAAATGGCCGGTCGGAAAATGAAAATTGTGGCTGCAATCATCACCCGGGTATATTCGGTTGCGGTCGTTGTCTTCGGCGCGATGGGCCTTAGCTACCCCTCGGTCGCAGCAACGATCAGCCAAGACGAAATCACCGTCTATAAGACCGTGTTGGCATCCTGGTTTGATGGAAGGCCGCAACAGCAGTTAGTTGACTATCATCTCGCCGCGCCTCCTTCGGCGGCCGACCCCGCACTGCTAGAATGCACAAAGGCACTACACTTCGCTGGGAACAGTCCGCCGGACCAAAATCAAAAGTCACTTGTTGGCGCCGATTTCGAAGGAAGCGGCGTCACTCTGATTGACGGATCAAGGTGGAATCCCAACGATCCCGGCCGGGCTATTGCCAATGGAGAATTGGTTGGAGCGGCAGTAAACGACGGTATTGCTCATTCGCTGATCTCATTTTCACAAATCGCATTCAGCGATGACGGTAAAGATGCGTTGGTGAAATTTTCGATGGTGTGCGGCCATCTTTGTGGAACGGGCTCCACAATTCATCTGCACAAATCCGAGACAGAATGGAAAGTGATCAATAGGTGTAGCGGCTGGATTTCCTAGAAGCCGCTCCGTCAGCGCCGATGAAGAGGATCGTGGTGGCGATCTGAGTTCTATCGGAGGCATCCTCCCCCGCGCCGCGTTGCTGTCGCAACGCGTCCCGCTCCCTCCAACAAGTGGAGGGGGAAAGAAGGCTAGGCGCTCTTATCCTCGCCGACCTGCACCAGCATTTTGCCGAAGTTGTCGCCTCGGAGCATTTCGCTGAAACAGGCGGGGACGTTTTCGATGCCGGGGCGGATGTCTTCGAGGTATTTGATCGCGCCGCTTTTCACGGCGGGAGCGAGTTCGGCGAGCATTTCGTCCTGATGCGTCGTCATGAAGTTGCCGACGAAAAGGTCTTTTACCGTGACGTTGCGCGCGTTGAAGATCTGCTCGCCCTTCACCATCAGCTCCGCGCGGGCGTCGCGGCCCGGCGCGTCACCGTAGTGGGCGATGAGGCCGCAGATCGTCATGCGGGCGTTTTTGTTGAAGAGCGGCAGCACCGCATCGAAGACAGCGCCACCGACGTTTTCGAAATAGACGTCGATGCCGTTCGGGCAGGCCTTGGCGAGGTCTTCGCGGAGTGTCGGGCTCAGGTGCGAGACGCAGGCGTCGAAGTGGAGTTCGTCGGTGACGAATTTGCACTTCGCCTCTTTGCCCGCGATGCCGACGACGCGCGCGCCTTTGAGACGGGCGAGCTGGCCGACGATCTGGCCCACGCCACCGCTGGCCGCGGAGACCACGACGGTCTCACCCGGCTTGGGATCGGCGAGCACGATGAGACCGGCATAGGCGGTCAGGCCGAGCATGCCGAGGACGCCGACGGCGAGCGAGATGCGGCCGATGGCGGGATCGAGCTTGCGCGGCACCATGTAGGCCGGGCGCCACACGCCCTCGCCCATCAGGGCGTACTCGGCCCAGCCGTTGGTGTTGAAGACGTAGTCACCGGGCGCGAGGCCGGGGATGCGGCTCTCGATCACCTGGCTGACGGTGCGCGCATGGCACGGCACGCCCGCCGGCTCGGTGCCGCGGCGCTTGTAGCCCCACTGATAGGGATCGAGGGAGATGTAGATCGTGCGGGTGAGCGCCTGCCCGGCGGCGGGCTTCGGGATCTCGCCACTGTGCAAGGTGAACGTGCCGGCTTCGGGCCAGTTCGCGACCGGCTTGTCGGAAAGTGTCCAATAACGGTTCGTCATGCCGCCAGTGGAGCATGAAATGGGCCTACTCGCGAGGCGATAACCACGGCGGCGCCCCGGGTTACGCAGCGGCGGTGCGGCGGGTTTTCGGTTGGATGGGCGGGGGTGGCGGGGTAGTTTGGCGGCAGACAGCCATCGGACATCGCTATGCCAGCTTATCGCTCACGCACCACCACGCACGGACGCAACATGGCCGGCGCACGCGGCCTTTGGCGCGCAACCGGCATGAAGGACAGCGACTTCGGCAAGCCGATCATCGCGGTCGTCAACTCCTTCACCCAGTTCGTGCCCGGTCATGTGCATCTGAAAGACCTGGGCCAGATGGTGGCACGCGAGATCGAAGCGGCCGGCGGCGTGGCGAAGGAGTTCAACACCATCGCGGTCGATGACGGCATCGCGATGGGGCATGACGGGATGCTCTACTCCCTGCCCTCGCGCGAACTGATCGCGGACAGCGTGGAGTACATGGTCAACGCGCACTGCGCCGATGCGATGGTGTGCATCTCCAATTGCGACAAGAACACGCCCGGGATGTTGATGGCGACGTTGCGCATCAACATACCGACGGTGTTCGTGTCGGGCGGGCCGATGGAAGCCGGCAAGGTTGTGCTGAAAGGCAAGGAGGTCGCGGTCGACCTGATCGACGCGATGATCGCGGCGGGCGACGAGAAGGTCACCGACGACGAGGTGAAGGCGATCGAGCGGTCGGCCTGTCCGACCTGCGGATCGTGCTCCGGCATGTTCACGGCGAATTCGATGAACTGCCTCACGGAGGCTCTCGGGCTTTCGTTGCCGGGCAATGGTTCGACCCTGGCGACGCATGCGGATCGCAAGCGGCTGTTCCTGGAAGCGGGGCGGCTGATCGTCGATCTGGCGAAACGCTATTACGAGAAAAACGACGAGAGCGTGCTGCCGCGAAAGGTGGCGACGTTCGAAGCGTTCGAGAATGCGATGGCGCTCGACATCTCGATGGGCGGTTCGACCAACACGGTGCTCCACCTGCTGGCGGCGGCGCATGAGGGACAGGTGCCGTTCACGATGGCGGATATCGACCGGCTGTCGCGCAAGGTGCCGTGCCTGTGCAAGGTCGCGCCGTCGAAGAACGATGTGCACATGGAAGACGTGCATCGCGCCGGCGGCATCATGGCGATCCTTGGCGAGCTGGATCGCGCCGGGTTGCTCGACACCACGGTCAACACCGTGCATTCGGGCAGCATGGCGCATGCGCTCGCCGGATGGGACGTGGCGCGCAACAACAATCCGGATGTGCAGCACTTCTTCCGCGCCGCGCCGGGCGGCGTGCCGACACAGGTCGCGTTCAGCCAGGACCGGCGCTACGACACGCTCGATCTCGATCGCGAGAAGGGCGTGATCCGTTCGGCCAAGCATGCGTTCTCGCAGGACGGCGGCCTTGCGGTGCTCTACGGCAATCTCGCGAAGGACGGCTGCATCGTGAAGACGGCCGGCGTGGACGAGAGCATTCTGAAGTTCTCCGGTCCGGCGCGCGTGTTCGAAAGCCAGGACTCGGCGGTGAACGCGATCCTGACCAATAAGATCACAGCGGGCGATGTGGTGGTGATCCGTTACGAAGGTCCGCGCGGCGGGCCGGGGATGCAGGAGATGCTGTATCCGACGAGCTATCTGAAATCGAAGGGCCTTGGCAAAGCGTGCGCGCTGATCACCGATGGGCGGTTTAGCGGCGGCACGTCGGGCCTCTCCATCGGCCACGCATCGCCGGAAGCGGCGGCGGGCGGCACGATTGGGCTGGTGCGCGACGGCGATATCATCGAGATCGACATACCAAAGCGCAGCGTGAACCTGGCGGTGGCGGACAGCGAACTCGCACAGCGCCGTGCGGCGCAGGATGCAGCGGGCTGGAAGCCGACGGAGGTGCGCAAGCGCAAAGTCTCCGACGCGCTGCGCGCCTATGCGGCCTTCACCACCAGCGCCGACAAGGGCGCGGTGCGCGTGGTGCCGGAGTAGCGCTCCGCTTTAGACCGGCGGGAACGCGGCGAGTAGCGCCTTTGTGCGGGCCTGGATCATGGGCTCGACCAGACGGTCCGTGTGGATGAAGAGCTGGTTTGCTTTCACGGCGGCCAGAACCATGTCGCCGACAGCGTCGGGGGAGACGCCTTCGTCGAGAAATTTCTTGGTTGGGGCGAGCAGTTGCTGGATCGCGGCCTTCTGTGCTTCCGGCATTGCGTCCATGCCGGGCTGATGGCTGAGCGTGTTGTCGACGATCTTGGTTGCGACCGGGCCAGGGCAGAGGACGCTGACGCCGATGGCGTGCGGCTGCAGCTCTGCATTCAACGCTTCCGACATGCCGACCACGCCGTACTTCGCGGTGTGATAGAGCACGCCTGAACCGGAGTGCACGAGACCGGCGCCCGATGCGGTGTTGACGATGTGGCCGCCCTGCCCGCGGTCGGCCATGCGCGGCAGGAACGTCTGGATGCCGTTGA
>DATAHD010000557.1:0-6385 GCA_036263395.1 Rhizomicrobium sp.
CGATGAGGTCCACTCGAAGTGGATGTTGTGGGAGTAATAGGCGAGGGGATAGAAGCCCTGCGACCGGCAGGCGGCGATGTATTGCTCATCCTTCGTTGCGGCGAGTGCGTTCACCTTCACGGCATCTTCGTAACGGCCGACGCGGAAGTAGATGTGCGACGGCATGTGCACGATGTGGCCGGCGGCCGGCATCAGCGGTTCGAGTTTGTCGGCGGCGGCTTCCGCACGCTCCGGCGTGTTCGAGGCTTCGACGGCGTGGATGTAGAGATGCAGCGCGCCGGGATGCAGCGGCTCTTTCGCGAGGATGCCTTCGAGGGTCGCGACGATTTCGGCTCCGTGACCTTTCGGGGTTTTCTGGTCTTCCTGCCAGTAGTCCCACGGCTGCGTGTCCATCATGGACTCGGCATAGAACGTGCCGGCGTCGAGGTCGTTCGGGTATTGCGCCCACAGCTTGCCCATCGCCTGCGCGAACGCTTCATCCATCGCGTGCTGATCGGCCTTCGGATCGGTGGAATAACGAACGGCGAGCGCATCGATCCATGCACCTTCTTCGGCCGAGACCTTCGGCTTGAGCGCCTGCGCCATCTGGAGTGCCGCAACGGCCGGGCCGGGTGCATCGGGCTGGATCGGCAGGTTGATGTTGGAGCCGAGCGCGAAGGCGACGCCCCACCAGCACATCGCGCAGTTGGGATCGAGGCGCGCGGCTTCGCGGAAGGAGCGGATGGCTTCGGCGTGATTGAACGCGAAGAGCAGGCGGACGCCCTGATCGAAATATTTCTGAGTCTGCGGATTGGTTGTCGTGATCGCGTGATGGTGCGTGCCGTAGGTATCGCCGAAATCCGGCGCGCCTGGCTTGTCCGCCTCACCGGCGTAAATCGCGGGCATCGGCGGCAGGGTCATCTTCATGTTCATGCCGCCCATCGAGTCCATCGAGTGGCCCTGCGACATGTCCATGCCGGCCATGCTGTCGTCGGCGGCATAGGCGAGCACAGGCAGGCTGAGGCTCAGCATCAGGGCGGCGGTGAAGCGGCGTATGGTCATGGTCCCCTCCCCAGGGAAGCGCGCGGAACAGCATGCGTCCGCCGCATTCTACGGACAAGCGCGGCGCCGGTTCACCGCCCCCCTTCGGTCGCATGGACGATTCGGGCAGGGAAGGCTATCAGGCCGCCATGACGGATGTTCGCAGCCAGCAGGGCTTTTCGTTACAGGCGCCGGGGCCGATGGCCGTCGCGATCTGGCTGTTTTTTGTCGCCGCGATGATCGTGGCGATGGTGGTGGTCGGCGGGCTGACGCGGCTGACCGGGTCGGGGCTTTCGATCACCGAGTGGGATCCGATCGTCGGCGCGATCCCGCCGCTGAGCGATGCGGCGTGGCAGGACGCGTTCCACAAGTACCAGCAGATCCCGCAATACCTCCACGAGAATTCCGGCATGACCCTGGACGGGTTCAAGGGGATTTTCTGGTGGGAGTGGGCGCACCGGTTGTTGGGCCGCGCCATCGGGTTCGTGTTCTTCGTGCCGTTCGTTTGGTTCGCCTATACCGGTGCGATCACGCGGGCGGAGTGGCCGCGGATGATCGTGCTGTTCGTGCTCGGCGGACTGCAGGGCGTGGTCGGCTGGTGGATGGTGGCGAGCGGGCTGGAGTTTCGCGACTCCGTTTCGCAGTACCGGCTGGCGGCGCATCTGGGTGTCGCGCTGCTGTTGCTTGGCGCGATCTTCTGGACCGGGCTCGAGTACTGGCGCGGCAAGACGCCGGTGGTGGCGAAGTCGCGATACATCACGTGGTCATATGTGCTGATCGCGCTGATCTTCTTTCAGATGCTGCTGGGCGCGTTCGTCGCCGGCCTGCATGCCGGGCTGATCTACAACAACTGGCCGATGATGGGCTGGCGCTGGACGCCGGAGGGCGCGTTCTTCAATACGCCTTGGTGGATCAACTTCTTCGAGAACGCCGGGCTGGTGCAGTTCAATCATCGCATCGTGGCGTATCTTGTGATGGCGGTGGCACTGCCGCTGGGCTGGCGCTTGCGCAAGGAGAAGCCGGGCAAGACGGTGGTCGATGCGGCGGGGTTTGTGTTCGTGCTGACCTGCACGCAGGTGCTGCTGGGGATCATGACCTTGCGCACCCATGTGCTGATCTGGCTGGCGGCGATGCACCAGATCAACGCGGCGCTGCTGCTGTGTGCCGCGATCTGGCTGACGTATGAGTTAAGGCGGTTGAGCGCGGGCGTTGTTGTAAAACATAACTAACAACGATCGTCATAGCCGGTCGGGTCGTAGCGAAGCGGAGACCGTACCGGCTATCCATTGCCTCAATGTTTGTGGCGTGCGACCACCCGTTCGTGCTGCGCACGAACGACCTCCCCACGAGGGGAGGTGAACGCGTTTCTTGCAGTGAGATTTATTCTGAGAGAGGCGCGGCAATGGATGGCCGGTACGCCCTTCGCTGCGCTACGGGTCGACCGGCCATGACGATGCATTTGAAGATTTGAATCAGGCGTTCATCGCCTCATCCAGGTCCGCGATGATGTCTTCGACGCTTTCGATGCCGATGGAGAGGCGCATCACGTCGTTGCCGGCGCCGGCCTTTGCGCGTTCGGCATCTTCGAGCTGGCGGTGGGTGGTCGAGGCGGGGTGGATGATGAGGCTGCGGGTGTCGCCGATGTTGGCGAGGTGGCTGAACAGCTTCACGTTGTTCACCAGCTTCACGCCGGCGTCGTAGCCGCCCTTGAGGCCGAAGGTGAAGACCGAGCCGGCACCCTTCGGGCAGTAGGTGCGATGCAGGCCGTAGCATTCGTTCTCTTCGAGGCCGGCGTAGTTCACCCACGCGACCTTGTCGTTCGCCTTCAGCCATTTCGCGACGGCGAGGGCGTTGTCGCAATGGCGCTGCATGCGCAGCGGCAGGGTTTCGATGCCGGTGAGCACGAGGAAGGCGTTCATCGGCGACAGCGCCGGGCCGAGGTCGCGCAGGCCGAGGACGCGGCAGGCGATGGCGAAGGCCATGTCGCCGAACGTCTCCCACAGCTTCATGCCGTGATAGGACGGGCACGGCTCGCTGAGGCTGGGGAATTTGCCGTTGCCGTAGTTGAACTTGCCGGCATCGACGATGAGACCGCACATCGAGTTGCCGTGGCCGCCGAGGAATTTCGTGCCCGAATGGATCACGATGTCGGCGCCCCATTCGATCGGTTTGATCAGGTAGGGCGAGGCCAGCGTGTTGTCGACGATGAGCGGCACGCCCGCTTCATGCGCGATGGCGGCGATGGCTTCGATGTCGGTGACGATGCCGCCGGGGTTGGCGATGCTTTCGATGAAGATCGCTTTCGTCTTCGGCGTGATCGCGGCCTTGAAGGTCTGCGGATCGCGCGCATCGGCCCAGGCGACGTGCCAGTCGAATTTTGCGAAACCCTGGCTGAACTGGTTGATCGAGCCGCCGTAGAGCTGACGCGCGGCGACGATCTGATCGCCCGGACCCATCAACGTGTGCAGCGCGATGAGCTGGGCGGCGTGGCCCGAGGCGACGGCGAGGGCAGCGCGGCCGCCTTCGAGCGCGGCGATGCGCTCCTCAAGAACCGCGTTGGTCGGGTTCATGATGCGCGAATAGATATTGCCGAAGACCTGGAGGTTGAACAGCGCGGCGGCATGGTCCGCATCCTCGAACACGAAGGCCGTTGTCTGATAGATCGGCGTGGCGCGGGCGCCGGTCGCGGGGTCGGGCTGGGCGCCGGCATGGACGGCGAGGGTGTTGAATCCGAAATCGGCCATGGCGGTTCTCTCCAGATGAAATCAGTGCGGTTGGGTGGCGGGCTTCCAGGTCCCGTTCGCGCCCTTGTTCGCTTCAGCAGCCTTTTGCTGCTTTTCCTTCTCTTTGGCCAGATGGTGCCCAATGACACATCCGGTGATCGCGCCGAGGACGGCGTGATGGTGCATGTAATGTCCCGCGATTCCGCCGACGACCGCACCCTTCAGGCAGCCCTTGGCATTGGCGGGCACGGCGGCAGAGGCGACGAGGACTGCGGCCAGTGTGGCGGCGGCATAACGCGATTTCATGACGGCACCCTTTCGGTTCAGAACGACAGGCGGCCTTTGAGATCGTCGAACGGGACCATGACATGTTCGCGATAGGCGGGCCGCTCCGTCAGGCGCGCATACCACGCCTCGACATTAGGTAGGTCGGGCCGGTCGATTTCCAACTCGAAATAGCGAAAGAGCTGCGCCCCAGCCGCGATGTCGCCGATGGTGAGCGTGTCGCCCGCAACGAAGGGGCGGGTTTCGAGATGGCGGTCCAGCATCTTGAACAGGATGGCACTGCGCGCGATGGCTTTGCGGATCGCGTTCCAGTTCCGCTGATCTTCCGGCGTGCGATAGAAATTCCAGAACACACCGACGAGGAATGCGGGCTGCAGATCGTTGGAGACCCAGTCCATCCACATGTCGGAGCGGGCGCGCATTGCGGGATCTTCGGGCCACAGCGAACCGGCACCGTACTTTGCGGCGATGTAACGGACGATGGCGTGGCTTTCCCACACGATGGTGCCGTCGTCGTCGATCACCGGGACACGGTGATTGGGATTCATCGCGTCGAACTCATCGGTGTCGAGACCGCCGAACGAACCGCCGGCATCGATGCGCTCATGCGGCACGCCGGTTTCGCCGACGGCCCACATCGCCTTCTGCACATTGATTGAATTGCGGCGGCCCCAGATTTTCAGCATGACGTGTTCGTATTCCTTACGGTCTATCGGGCGCGATGCGCAGGATCGTGCCGTTCTTGTCGTCTGTCACCCAGATCGCACCGTCTTCGGCGACGGCGAGACCGACGGGTGCACCGCGCGGGCGTTCGTCGTCGATCCTGTTCCAACCGGGCGTCAGGATGACGGCGTCGGACGCGGCACCGGGATAGCGTCGCGTCGTTGTCTTGTCACCCGTTGCATTGGCATAGGCGGTATAACGCGCGCGGGATGCGAGCAACGGGATACCGCGCTCATCCACAGCAAACGCGGCGATGCGTGCGCCGGTCGGCTCATAGCCGTGCCACGTCATGATGAGATGACCCGCCAGCTGCGGGAACATCGCACCGTTGTAATAGAGCATGCCGAGCGGCGCGACGTGTGGCGGCAGCAGGCGTACCGGCTTTTCGTGCGCGGCGCTGTTGCAGTTCATTGCGCTGGTCTTTGTCCAGGCCGGTGCGGCTTCTGCCATGTCATAGCAATAGGGCCAGCCGTAATGCGCCCCGTAGCGGATGACGTTGAGCTCTTCGAACGGTTCGTTCTTCGTGGGGTAGTCGATGCTGTTCTCGGCCTGCAGCAGTGTGCCGGAGCTGTGCAGCGCGAGGGCGAGCGAGTTGCGCAGGCCGCGCGCGATGACGATGTAGTTCTGATCCCACTTGCCATCGCCGAGATAGCGGTAGCGGCGGATGACGGCGCTGGGTTCGTCGCCTTCGGACTCCTGGCACTTCGTCGTGCCATTCGGTTTGCCATCTATCAGGCACTGATCCGACGGCGCACCGACGTTCACCAGCATGTCGCCGTTGGTGTCGAAGATGAAGAACGAGAGCGGATGGCGGTTCTCGTGCAGCTTGTTGTTCGGCAGATAGGCGATCACCGGCTCGATGGTGGACTGCGGGTCTTTCGCGTCGGGATCGAAGCGGAAGATGCGGCTCATCTCGCCGACATAGACTTTCCCGTCGGGGCCGCGGGCGAGGCCGTGCGGCATCACAAGGTGGGTGAGCAGCGGCGTGAGGGTTGTTGGTTGGCCGCGCGAGGCGGTGATGCGGAAGACCTTGCCGCGTTTGGCATCCCAATCGCCGAGATCGGTGACGAGCCAATCCTTGCCGCCGGGCAGGGCGAGGAGCAGGCGCGGGATGCGCAGGGTGCGCGAGCGATAGTCCGGCTGTGGCGAGCCGACGATGCCGGCGCAGTAACCCGCCGCCATGCCGATCGGCGCGCGCGGCCAGCCATCGCAGGTGGCGTCCGTCGTTTTGTAGAGCGTGTGCGTGGCGGCGAGGGCCGTGCCCGCCAAACCGGCGGCCAGCACCAACGCGCCGATGATGCGAAACGCCCCCATGCCGAAGCCTTTCAGACGCGCTTTAGTGTGCCGCCTTTGCCGAACAACAGCGGTTTGCGGTTGTCGATGACCTTGCGGTTGACGCCCATCCAGCCGATCTCGCCAGAGAAGCGGCCATGCTCGATCTTGGGGCAGCGGTCCATGATGACGGTGAGACCGGCGGCTTCGGCGAGCTCGCGCGCTTCCTCGCTGATGACGCCCAGTTGCATCCAGATGACCTTGATGCCGAGGCGGTCCTTCTCCTCGAGCGCCTCACGCACGATGGCGGGCGCGACGTCGGGTGTGCGGAAGATGTCGACCATGTCGACCGGCGCGGGCAC
>DATAHD010000558.1:0-2044 GCA_036263395.1 Rhizomicrobium sp.
GACAGCCTGCAGGCCTTCGTGCCCGGCTATCTCGACATGAGCATGGACAGCTTCACCAAGAACCAGGAAGCGATGCGCAACCGCATCGCAGAAGCGTTCGGTGGCGGCAGTCAGGTGATCGAGAACCTGACACGGCAGAACCTTGCGATGTTCGAGCGTGCGATGAAGATGTTCTCGCCGTTCGGCATGCCGGGCGCGCAGGGGCGCGAAGACGACGGCCATCGCGCGAACGGGGCGGCGGAGCCCAAGGCGAAACCGTCGGAAGAAATCTCCGATCTCAAGAGCGAGATCGAAGCGATGCGCAAGCAGCTGCAGGAATTGGCGCGCGAGCGGAAGTGAGCGTCGACGTCGAGGCCTTTCGGGCGAGGCTGGGCAAAACACTACAGCATCTGGTGTGGATGCCGCTTGCCGGCACGGATACGCCGGATTTGGTCGCTCAGTATGAACAGAGCAGCTTCTGGTACACGGGCGCGGTTCTGCTGGCCTTCGAGGATCAACCCGATCTCTATCTGACCTGGCAGCAGCAAGGACACGACATCGGCCTGATAACGGACGAACCCGAGCTAAGCTGGGGCCGTTTCTCACTCGATCACATCAACGCTAGCTGGAACGGGCTCTGGGAGGGCATTCAAGGCAGTTGTCTCACCGATGTGGAGCTGTTCTCGATCGATGACGTGGGCGCAAGCTGCATCGTGGCGATCAAGCTCAGCTTGCGTACGACATTAGGCAAGCGCGAATTATGGATTGCCAGTGGCTATGAACCTGTCGCGGGCGACGGAGACGATCTCTACATCGGACTCGACGTTCCGCCTACCGTTGGAGCGGTGCTCACTAAAGCCGGGGCCCTGCACTTCACCCTGTGAGGCGTGGCCGCCTACTTCGACCAATCCGGATCGGTCTTCGGTTCGCCGAAGAAGAAGCCTTGGAAGTAGTCGACGCCGAAGCTTTCCAGCAGTTTGGCGTCTTCTTCCGAACCGACCCATTCCGCCACCGTCTTCAGCTTGAAATTCTTGGCGAGGCCGACGAGCGTCTGCACGAAGATCTGGTTGTCGGCGGAGGCCGAGAGATCGCGGACATAGGCGCCGTCGATCTTGACCATGTCGACCCGCAGCATCTGAAGATTGCGGAACGAGGTGTAGCCGGCACCGAAATCGTCGATCGCGACGCGGCAGCCGAGTTCGCGCAGCTGCGAGACGAACTGGGCGTTCTCCTCGAAGTGATGCAGGGCGGCGGTTTCCGTCAGCTCGATGATGAGACGGTGCGCAACCTCGCGGTTGAGGCGGACATAGTCCACGAACGACTGCAGCCAGGCCGGGTCCCCGGCGGTGGTGCCGGAGACGTTCACGGTCAATGAGATGCTGTGATGTGCCTTCAGCGCATCGATAGCCATCTCGAGCGCCTGTCGGTCGACAAGGCGGACAAGGCCGAGTTGCTCCGCCGCCGGGACGAACTGACCGGCAGAGGCAATGGTGCCATCCTCGCGCTTCATGCGCAGCAGGCACTCATAGTGCACCGCCTCGCGCGTTTTGGCGCTGATGATCGGCTGGTAGGCGAACAGCAGACGGTTGGCGTGCAGCGCGGCGACAACCTCGTCGGCGATGGCCATCAGGCGCAGACGCGCGGTCTCAAGCTGCGGTGACTTGGCATAGACCGCATAACCGTCGCGGCCGCTGGTGCGGGCGCGTTCGAGGGTCTCTTCGGCCCGCAGCATCGCTTCCTGCGCGTTCGACGCGCCGGACGGCAGCCACACCGCGCCGACCGAGATCGTGGCGGAGACCATGCCGGAGCGGGTCTCGATCACCTTGCTGCGCACGCGGTTGCGCAGGCGCTCAGCGACGATCGGGATCTCGCGTTCGTTGCAGTTGTGCAGGATGACGCCGAGCTTGTTGCCGGCGGTGCGGCCAATCACGTCGCTGCCGCGCAGCGAGCGCGACAGGCGCTCACCCACCGCGACGATCACCTCGTCGGCGGCATCGAAGCCGTAAGCATCGTTGATCATCGCAAGGCGATCGATCGAGGCGACGAGAAGCGCGCAGCTGCGCTC
>DATAHD010000559.1:0-3502 GCA_036263395.1 Rhizomicrobium sp.
TTGCATCTCGAGCACGGCAAGCTGACGCTTTACACCGGCGGCTACGACACCTTCTCCGAAACGCGCGCAGCGCGGCGAGCGCTGGACGTCGCGTTTCAGAAGAAGCAGGACCTCAGGCGCAAGCATCTGCAGTCGTTTGTCGACCGCTTCCGTGCGAAAGCGTCGAAGGCGCGGCAGGCGCAGAGCCGCATGAAGATGATCGAGAAGCTGGAGTCGGTGGACATCCCGCTCGACGAACATGTTGCGCCGATCCGCATTCCACTCGCCGCCGAAGCGAGCCCGCCGCTGATCACGATGGAGAATGTCAGCGTCGGGTATGAGCCGGGCAAGCCGATCCTGTCGCGCATCCATCTGCGCTTCGATCCGCAGGACCGCATTGCGCTCCTGGGCAAGAATGGCAACGGCAAGTCGACCTTGGCCAAAATGATCGCCGAGAAGCTGCCGGTGATGGGCGGCGAGATGGTGCGGGCGAAGAAGCTGACCATCGGCTATTTCGCGCAGCATCAGCTGGAAGAACTCGACGGCTCGATGACGCCGATCGAAACGCTGGCGGTGTTCCGGCCGAAGATGAACCAGACGGAGCTGCGCACGCAGCTGGGCGGGTTCGGGCTTCCGGCGGACAAGCAGCTGACGAAGGTCGGCAACCTGTCGGGCGGCGAGCGGGCGCGGTTGATGCTGGCGTTGGCGACGCTCGACAAGCCGAATGTGCTGATCCTCGACGAACCGACCAACCATCTCGACATCGATGCGCGCAGTGAGTTGCTGGCGGCGCTTAACGATTTCAACGGTGCGGTGATTCTGGTGAGCCACGACCGTCGCCTGCTGGAGTCGACGGCGGATCAGCTGTGGCTGGTGGCGGACGGACAAGTGCGCCAGTTCGAAGGCGACCTGGACGACTACCGCCGCTTCCTGCTGTCGGGCGACAACGCACCGACGCAGCGTGTCGAGGCTGCAGCGGGTGTGGCCGAAGCGCCGAAGCAGACCAAGGAAGAAGCGCGGCGCGATGCGGCGGAGAAGCGGCGGCGGTTGAAGCCGCTGAAGGACAATGTCGATGCGGCGGAGCACGAGATCGCGGCACTGAACACCGAGATCGCGAAGTACGACCGCGTGCTCGCCGATCCGCTGATCTTCAACCAGGACCCTCAGAAGGCGAAGAACGTGTCGAAGAAGCGCGCCGACGCGGTGAAGAAACTCGCCGACCTGGAGACGCGCTGGATGAAGATGCAGGAAGAATACGAAAGCGCGATGGCGGGGTAGCGCCGCCGCGATAGCTGGCGACAAAGCGGCGAAACTCTTGCGACAATTGCGAGCCACACTCCCGGCATTGGTGGGGGAGGATGGGATGGATGGTTCACGCGGAGGCGCGGGGATCGCGGAGGAGGCGCAGAGGCCCCTCGACGAGATCACGGGCGCTATTGTGGATTCGGCACTGAAGATTCATCGGGAGATCGGCCCCGGTCTTCTCGTGTCTGTCTATGAGATCATCTTGGCGCGCGATCTCGCGCGCCGGGGATTTCGAGTGGAGCGCCAGGTTCCTGTAACATTCGAGTTTGATGGGCTGCGTTTTGACAACGCATTGCGAATAGATCTGTTTGTGGACCGCCGGGTGATCGTTGAGATCAAGTCAATTGACCGGCTTGCGCCGGTCCATTCCAAGCAAGTGCTGACCTACCTGCGCCTCATGAAGCTTCCGGTCGGTTTACTTGTGAATTTTGACGGAGAAACCCTGCGTGAAGGCTTGGCGCGGATCGTCAACAAACTAGACACCTCCGCGGCTTCGCGCCTCCGCGTGAACCAACGGCTATCCAATTCCGCACCACGCTAACCGATTAGCGCTTCAGCCCGGCGCGGGCGATGTCGGCCCATTCCTTCTGGGCGCTGCGGTAGTGGCGTTGGCCGTTGGTGATGTTTTTCACGACCTGGTTATAGACCTCATGCGCTTCGTCGCGGCGGCCCATTTTTTCCAGGAGTTGTCCGAGACGGGCGCGGGCTTCTTCGCCGCCGGCGTAGCGGGCGAGGCCGCGGTATTCGGTGAGGGCTTCTTCGTCTTTGCCCTGCTGCTCCAGCGCGCGGGCGTAGATCATGTGCGCCTCTTCCGACTGATACTTCGGATCAGCCGCCTGCAGCGTGTCGAGTGCGGCCTGTGCGCCGGCGCCATCGCCGAGTTGCATACGGGCGCGCGCGAGGCCGAGGAGGATTACCGGGTCGTCGCGGAAGATCGGCTGCTTCAGCATCTCTTCGTAGAGCGCAATGCCCTGCCCCACCTGGCCGCGCTGGATGTACTGCTCCGCCAGCGCACGCTTGGCATCGACCGAGCCGACCATGTCGGCATCACGCAGCGCCTGGCGGTAGTCGCGATTGGGATCGAGCACGGCGGTGGCCGCTTTGCGCGCGCGCACGCCGGCGCCGCCGCTCAACCACGGATAAACGATCTCCACCGCGATGTAGATGATAAAGCCCAGCCCCGGCAGGAAGATGATGACGTAGACCCAAAGGAAATTGCCACCACGCACGGCGTGGACGATGGCCAGCACCATGAGGCCAAGCGTGATCCACCCGAAGGGTGTTCCGATCAATTCGAGGATAAAGCCGAGCACGCCGTTTTCCGAATGATGAGTCCGTGCCGCCCCGCGGCTTGGAGCGGGTTTAGCAAGGCCAAGTTGCGCCCCGCAAGCGGCGGCTAACCCTGCTTCTCGAATTTGCCGCTGGCCGTCTCTTTCCAATAGGTGACGTCGTGGCCCGCGGCCTTGGCGCCCTTCCACGCGTCGCGGGCGCGGCTGAGCATTTCGGGGTCGCGGCCGTCGAACATCAGGACGATGCGGGTGAGCGCTTTGGCGGCGGCGCTGTCCCAGCCGGGCGGGTTCGCGCCGCCGACGAGGAACATCACGTCGGCGTTGTTGGCGTTGTCGGGCTCGGTGGTGATCAGCACCGGCTGACGCGCGGCATCGCCGTCGCCGACCTGCGCGTGGGCGAGAAAGGTCTGGTCGTTGTAGGTCCAGAGCAGCCCGTCAATGACATCGGCCCGCTCCGCGGATTCGGTGCGGATCAATGCGCGCCAGCCGCGTTCGCGTGTCCGTTCGATGAGGCCGGGAAGGACATCATCGAGGAGACGGCGTTCGAGGTGATAGAAGAGGACTTCGCTCATTACAGCGATCCGTTGAAAGCGAAGCGTGCAAACGTCTTCGCAGCGGGATCGTATTCAACGCCGAAGAAAAGATCGCCGCCGTCGCACACGACGTCCGCGTGATGACGCCAGTCCGACCAGTATTCCTGTGGAAGGCTCGGGTTCTCGACCGACCGCTTGAGCAAAGCGTTTACGTAGATGACTTTCTTCCCCGACAAGACAAAGCCCGTGTACTGGCGCACGTAACCGTACTCCGACGGATGGTGACCGATGCGCGCACGCCGTATCATCGTATCGCGCTCCGCTGGCGCTGTTCGCGTGATCAGCGCACGGAACATCGTGTCGCGATCGTTGAACGCCTTGCGCAGTGCAGCCGGG
>DATAHD010000560.1:0-12625 GCA_036263395.1 Rhizomicrobium sp.
CAAACGGCAGGAAGGCCTGCGGCTGGTGAACGGCGAGTATCAGCTGCCGTCGCTCGATCTTCTCGCCGCGCCGGTGAAGGTGCCGGGGGCAGCGCAGCTGTCCGACGATGCGCTGGAAGAGACTGCGCGCATGCTGGAAGCGGTGCTGACCGACTTCGGTGTGAAGGGGCGCATCGTGAATGTGCGGCCGGGTCCGGTCGTCACGCTGTATGAGTTCGAACCCGCGGCTGGCGTGAAGTCTTCGCGCGTGATCTCGCTCTCCGATGACGTGGCGCGTTCGATGTCGGCGGTTGCCGCGCGTATCGCGACGATCCCGGGGCGCAACGTGATCGGTATCGAGCTGCCGAACCAGCAGCGCGAGACGGTGTTCCTGCGCGAGCTGCTGTCGGTGCCGGAGTATGACAAGGCGCGGGCGCCGCTGACATTGGCGCTGGGCAAGAGCATCGGCGGCGAGCCGGTGATGGCCGATCTTGCGAAGATGCCTCACCTGCTGATCGCCGGTACCACCGGTTCAGGCAAGTCGGTTGGCCTCAACACGATGATCCTGTCGCTGCTCTATCGCATGCCGCCGGAGGTGTGCCGCCTGATCATGATCGATCCGAAGATGCTGGAGCTTTCCGTCTATGACGGCATTCCGCATCTGCTGGCGCCCGTGGTGACGGAGCCGCGCAAGGCGGTGGTCGCGCTGAAATGGGCGGTGCGCGAGATGGAAGAGCGCTATCGCAAGATGTCCAAGCTGGGCGTCCGCGGCGTGGAAGCGTTTAACGAGCGCGTACGCAAGTCGAAGGAAAAGAACGAGCAGCTGACACGCACGGTGCAGACCGGGTTCGATCGCGAGACCGGCAAGCCGATCTACGAGAACGAGGTGCTCGAGCTCGAGCCGATGCCGTACATCGTGCTGGTGGTCGACGAAATGGCCGACCTGATGATGATCAGCGGCAAGGAAATCGAAGGCGCGATTCAGCGTCTAGCGCAGATGGCGCGTGCGGCGGGCATCCACCTGATCGCGGCGACACAGCGTCCGTCCGTGGACGTGATCACCGGCACGATCAAGGCGAACTTCCCGACGCGAATCTCCTTCCAGGTGACGTCGAAGATCGACAGCCGCACGATTCTGGGCGAGCAGGGCGCGGAGCAGCTACTGGGCCAGGGCGACATGCTCTACATGATGGCCGGCGGCCGCATCCGCCGCATCCACGGCCCGTTCGTCGCCGACCACGAGGTCGAGGACGTGGTGAAATTCCTGAAGACGCAGGGCACACCGGATTATCTGGATGCGGTGACCGAAGATCCGGAGGAAGAGGGTGAGGGCGGTGAAGATCCGTACAACCTCTATGGCGGCAATTCGGAAAGCGGCGACGACAACTACGACAAGGCGCTCTCCATCGTGGCGCGCGAACGCAAAGCCACGGTGAGCCGCATCCAACGCCACCTGCAGATCGGCTACAACCGCGCCGCCCGCATCATCGAGCGGATGGAAAAGGAAGGCGTCGTGTCGAAGCCCAACCACAAGGGCGTACGCGAAGTGCTTCTGCCGGATCACAACGAGGATTAGGGCGCAGACCATGCGCGCGTTGAAGCACGCCTTGGTGTGGATCGCGCTCTGGGCGTTCTGGGTCTTTATCAGCCGCGGTCATCATCCGACGCTTTTCATCGATATGGTGGCGACCGCGATGCTGATGCTGGCGTCGGCGGCAGCGTTCTATGCGAATATTGACGTGCTGGTGCCGCGGTTCTGGGCGACCGGGCGGCGGCTCGCGTGGGGCGCCGCATTTGTGGTGCTGGTGGCCGGTCTAGCTGTCGTCACCACGCTGGTGATTGCGGCGTTTTATGACGCGGCATGGGGACCGGACCCCGACCGCTATTCGTTCGGCATGAATGTCGCGATGGAGAGCGCGTGGATCGCGATCCATGCGCTGGGTGGCGCAGTGCTGATGAGGAGCATGGGCCGCGTCGCGCGGGCGTCGTGAAACGCCCGCGCATCAGCAGTCCTCAGTACAGCGGTGAGAAGCCGAAGACCCAGGGGGTGTCGGTGTCGACGTCGATCTTCACGGCGCGCAGTTCGGGGGCGCCGAAGACCTGGAGGCGGGTGATGTTGGCGAACTTCGGTGGCTTCTGTTCGCCCTGTTCCACCATGAACGGCCGATCAACGATGAAGTCGTGGAAGTCGCCGTTGATGACGAGCACGGGCTTGCCGAACGCCGCCGACAGATCGCGGATGGCCCAGGCGGTCCAGTAGTAGGGGCCTTCGCTGCCGCCGCGCAGCTGCGTTCCGGTGAACTGATCGCCCTTCGCTTGCTGGAACAGCGAGGCCTGCATCGCGATCACGACCGCTTTCGCATTCGACTTCTTGGCTTCGGCGAACAGTGCCTTGATCCATTCGACGTTGGCGCGGTTGCGAGCAACCGCTTCTTTGGCGCGCACTTCGCTGTTGATCATGAAGTTGTTGCCCGAACCCGGCAGGCTGATCGTTGCGAACATCACGCCGCCTTTTTCCCAGCGCGCGTTCTCGACCATGTCGTGAAAGTCGGACACATCGGACTGACGCGTGACAGGGATCGGCTTCTGGCCGAGACTCTCCGGCTCGGAGAAGAAGATGCGGCGGACGTCGGCGAGGCGCGCGAGGTTGTCGTCGGAGAAGCGCTTGTCGAACTGCGCGTCGAAGGTAGGAAACTGCGCAAGGTCGGGACGCTTGGCGAGGATTTTGACGGGATCGCCTTTCGCCTCGAGGAAGAGGCGCGCGGCTTCCGGATCGATGCAATCGACCCACTCGTTATCGCCCGGCGTGTAGACGACCGCGCCTTTGTATTTCTGGAAGAACTCCAGCACGCGGCGCTGCTCCGGCTCGCGGCAATCCTGCACGCCCCATGTGTCGCCGACATGGATGGAGAAGGCGGGCTTGGCGGCGTTGATCTTGCCGATCAGCGCGTCATAGATCGGATAATCGCCGGGCGGATTGTACGCCGTGTCGCCAAGCGCCACGAAGCTGAACTTATCCGCGCTCGCGCCGAGCGGCGTCAGCAATGCCGACAGCACAATGGCGCCCGCGATCCAAACTTTTCTCATCTGCTCCCCCTTTGCGCGCGCGGACTCTCCGCTGCGATTTGCAGAATGCGCCAGAGCGTGCGGCGGAACAAGAAAGCAGATGCAGTATTGACGCAGCGACGCGGCGCTTTTATCGCCGCGCGACTTTTCCTTTCACGGCGCCGGCAAATTTTTGTGTGAGACGGACGAGGTCATCGACATCTTTTGTGTCCCAGGTGCGAAAGATCGCACGGCCAAGTCTCTCGCGCGCGGCATCGACTCGGGCCGTCATCTGTTTGCCCTTCGCGGTGACGACGGCTTCGCGCACGCGGCGGTCTTCGGTGCCGGCCTGGCGCGCGACGAGGCCGAATTCTTCGAGCCTAGCGATCTGACGGCTGACCGTCGTGTAATCGCGGCCGACGCGGTCGGCGAGCTCGACGACGCCGATAGGGCCGGCGCGCTCTATGCCGACGAGCAATGGGAAGAGTGCGCGGTCGAGCGGGATCTGCGCGGCGCGGATGAGGGTCTCGTCACCCTGCGGCCGGTTCATCACCGCGACGATGTCGAGCAACGATCCGTGGAGATCACGGATGCGTTCCGCGATATGTGTATTTTGCACACTATTTCTTGACGCCATGCGAGCCTCTCCTATATGTGTATTATGCACATGTTCTTCTGGAGAAGGAAGCGGACGATGAAGGCAGCACTGGTGCGCGGCAAAGGGCAGACGCCGGTCTATGGCGATTTCGCGGAGCCGGTCGCGGAAGCGGGTGAGCGGCTGGTGCATGTCACCGCGGCGGCGCTGAGTCCGCTGGTGCGGGCACGCGCGTCGGGGGCGCATTACAGCTCCTCAGGGCAGTTTCCGTTTGTCGCCGGGGTGGATGGCGCGGGGCGTCTGGACGATGGGCGGCGCGTGGTCTTCCTGCTGCCGCGCCCGCCGTTCGGGGCGATGGCGGAGCGGACGGTGGTGCCGGAGGAACGCTGTGTCGCGATCCCGGACGGGCTGGACGATGCGACGGCGGCGGCGATGGCCAATCCGGGCATGTCGTCATGGGCGGCATTTGTGGAGCGCGCGAAGCTGAAAACCGGCGAGACGGTGCTGATCAACGGCGCCACCGGCGCGGCGGGGCGACTGGCGGTGCCGATCGCGAAGTACCTCGGCGCGAAAAAGGTGATCGCGACGGGGCGCAATGAGGCGGTGCTGCGGTCGCTGGCGGCGGTTGGCGCGGACGTGACCATCCCGCTTTCACAGGATGGCGATGCGCTAGAGACGCGGCTGAAAGAGGAGTTCGCCGCCGGTGTCGATGTGGTGCTGGATTATCTGTGGGGGCCGAGTGCGCAGACGATGTTGATCGCGGCGGCGAAAGCGGGGCGCGATGGCGTGCCGATCCGCGTGGTGCAGATCGGCTCGATTGGCGGCGCAGAGATTTCGCTGCCCGGTGCGGTGCTGCGCTCGACCGCGATTGAATTGATGGGTAGCGGGATCGGGAGTGTGTCGCTGGAGCGTTTGCTGGCGGCGGTAGAGTCGGTGCTGCAAGCGGCGGTGCCGGGCAAGTTTACCGTCGCGACGCAGCAGGTGCCGCTGTCGGATGTAGAGCGCGCGTGGAGCAGTGATGATGCGGCGGGGCGGATTGTGTTTACGGTTTGATTGGCGCTGCGCGCCTTTCTCTCACGTTCGTCATGGCCGGGTGAGCCGTAGCGAAGCGTAGGCCATCCCGGCCATCCATTGCCTCGATGTGTGACCACCGAGGCTCGTTTGTTCAACATTCGTGGCAATGGGTGGCCGGTACGCCCTTCCCCCGGAACAAGTCCGGGGTACGGGTCGATGCGGCCATGACGATCTTCAAAAAGAGAAATCAAGCGGCCGCTTTCAACTGCCCTTCGTAATACGCCGCGAGAGCCTCAAGCTCCGCCGCGCAGTCGCCTTCGAAGCAGGTGCCGTGCATGACGGCGAGGCGTTTGGGGTTCAGCTCTTTCAGCGCGCGGATCGTCGGTGCTGTCGCCGGTGTGAGGGCGCTCGAGTGAAATGCGTCTTCGGCCTGGATCGCGGGTGGGACGATGCTCGTGCTGCCGATGGCGGGGCCATTGCCGAAATGGGTGAAGAGGTCGCCGGTGAAGAGGGTGCCGGTTGTCTCTTCGAACATCAGGCCGGACTCCCAGGCGTGCGGGACGTGCGGGGTGTCGATCCAGCGGACGCGCTTGCCGCCAAGGTCGATCACCTCGCCATGTGCAAGCGGGCGCGGCGGGCGGTTGGCGAGATCGTTGAGCGAGACCATGCAGGCGGTCATGCCGTGCGCGACCTGCGCGTTCGGCGCGGCGGCGAGCCAGTCGTTCATCGAGCCGCATTCGTCGGATTCGACATGGCCGAACGAAATCCAGCGCAGGCTTTCAACCGGCAGCACCGCGTTCGCCGCGGCGGAGACCGACGGAAAGAAACCTCGGCCGCCACAGTGGAAGAGCAGCGGCTGCTCCGCCTGCACCAGATACTGGTTGAAGGTGAAACCGGCCGGGGAAATCTCCGGCACGAAGGTGGACAGCCGGAAGATGCCGTCGGCGATCTCGTGAACCGTGGTCTGCATGGTGCCCCTCTCCTGTGCCCGCCTGACATGGCGGCGGCGGGGCAGAATACAACGCGGGCCGGTCACATGGCGGCCAAGCAGCCGGCACGGTCACAAATCTGGAAACGCTCCCAAAAAGGGCGAAAAACCGCGCCGGGCGGGCTGTTTTGTCACCGCCTCTCGCACGGCGTGTGGGGGCACACTATATCCTGACCTTACGTTCCGGAGGGGATGGATGTCGTATATTGAGAAGTCACTGGGCGCGCATGAGAGGATCATCGCGCGGGCCGAGTTCCATTGGTGGTACTCGGTTCAGGCCTGGCTGGCGCTGATTTTCCTCGGCATCTTCCTGATCGGCATCTGGATCTTCTTTGCGATGATGATCCGCAAGTGGACGACCGAGATCGCGGTCACCACGCATCGCTTCGTGATGAAGACTGGCTGGGTGAGCCTCGCCACCCAGGAAATGGCGCTGCACAACATCGAAGGTGTGAAGGTGACCCAGAGTTTCTGGGGCCGCATCCTGAACTACGGCCAGCTGCGGATCGAAGGCACCGGCGTCGATGCGGTGCAACTGCCGACGATTGCCGATCCGATCGCCCTGCGCCGCGCCATCGAGACCGCGAAGGACGAAGGCGTCTGACCCGTTGCCACTGGCAAGATGCTGAACCGACGGATGAATTCGCCGGCTTGCGCGCTCACGTCCAGTTGATTTTGCAGCCGCGCGATCTCTAATCATTGTGCAGGGGTTGGGGCCTCTTCTGAGGGCCCCATGTATCGCGTTTTTCGTTCGGCAAATCTGATCATCGCTTTCGTCGCGACCACCGCGCCGATGGCGCATGTGCTGGAGCTGATCTCCAAGATGACGCTCGATGGCCCGCACTGGCTTGCGATCCAGCAGACGCTCTATCGCGGCTGGGGCGCGGTGTTCGGGCCGGTGGAGATTCTCGCGCTGCTGACCTCGGCGGCGCTGTTCTTCCTCACACGCGAGCAGGGTGCACGGCGGGCGTTCGCGATCGCGGCCGGTTGTTATGCCGTGATGCTCGTCTGCTTCTTCGTGTTCAACGGGCCGGTGAACGACGCGCTGAACGGATGGACGGCGCGCAGCCTGCCGCCGGACTGGAGCGATTATCGTTTGCGCTGGGAGACCGGGCACGCATTGGCGGCGTTCTTCTCCATCGTCGCGTTTGTCGCACTGCTGCGCTCGCGAATCCGGCTTGGAGCGCGGGGATGACGCTTGCGCTATCGCGCCGGATATTTCTTGCGGGCGCCGGTGCGGGGCTGATGCTTGCGATTGCCGGTTGCGGCAAAGCGGCGAAGGGCGTGGCGCGTAGCGATATCAATGCCTGGCTGAGCATCGCACCGGACGGCATCACGACCATCCGCGTGAACGCGACCGAGATGGGACAGGGCGCGCAGACAGGGCTTGCGCAAATCGTTGCCGACGAACTCGACGCCGACTGGTCGAAGGTGCGGGTGGAGATGGCGCCGGTGACGGAGGCGTATTTCGTCAAGGATGGCAGCTACTTCACCGGCGGGTCGAGCTCTATCGGCGGCGACATCAATCAGTTCGATGCGTTCGCCAAGGCCGGCGCGACGGCGCGCGCGATGCTGATAGGCGCAGCGGCCAAACGGTGGAACGTCGCGGCCGCGCAGTGCGCCGTGGCCGACGGCGTGGTGATAGGGCCGAATGGGCAGCGGGCGCATTATGGCGAACTGGCCGATGCCGCGCGCGAGGCGCCGGTGCCGGATGCGGTGCCGCGCAAAACGCGCGATGCGCGCCGCTTCATCGGCAAGACGGTGCCGCGGCTCGACATTCCATCCAAGGTCAATGGCAGCGCGATCTATGGCATCGATGTGAAACTGCCAGGCCTGCTGTACGCGGCGATCGTGCACTGTCCGTATCAGATGGGCACGCTGCTGCGCGTCGATGAGGCACCGGCGCGCGCGATGCGCGGCGTGAAGACGGCGGTGAAGCTGGAGAACGCCGTCGCGGTTGTGGCCGACCGCTGGTGGCACGCGAAGAACGCGGTGCTGGCGCTTCAGCCGGAGTGGAAGGCGCCGGCGAACATGGTCGCATCGGACGAGGCGATGTTCGCGACGATGGCGCGCGAGATCGGTGCGAAGGATTCGGTGATCGCAACACTGGTCCCGAACGATCCGGACAAGGCGGCGAAGGTGGCGCGCGTCGATGCGGCGTTCGCGGCGGCGAAAGATGTGGTCGAGCATGCCTATCAGGTGCCATTCCTGTCGCATTCGCCGATCGAGCCAATGAACGCGACCGCACGGGTGACGGCAGACGGCTGCGAGTTGTGGGCGTCGATGCAGAACCAGTCGGATATGCGCGACGACGTCGCCAAGGCGCTGGGCATCGCGAAGGACAAGGTGATGCTGCACCCGACGATGGTGGGCGGCGGGTTCGGGCGGCGGCTGGAGCGCGACTATGGCGTCGAGGCAGCGCTGATTGCGAAGGCGGCCGGCGCGCCGGTGAAGCTGGTGTGGACGCGCGAAGAAGACATGCGGCACGACTTCTATCGCCCAGCGAGCACCGGCAAGGTGAAGGTGGCGCTGAACGACGATCTGACCTTCGCGGCGCTCGATTATGCCGGCGCGACGGTGAACGACACCGCCATCGGCGGCATCGCCCGCAATTATGGTCCTGCGCCGGAGACGGTGGCGCGGCAGAAGACCGTGAAGATGCCGATGGTGATCGGTGCATGGCGCAGCGTCGATCCGTCGATCACGGTGTTCTTCGTGGAGTCGCTGGTCGATGAGATCGCGCATGATCGCAGGCTCGATCCCCTCGCCTATCGCCGCCGTTTGCTCGCAAACAACCCGCGCGGGCTTCGCGTGCTCGATGCGGTGGCGGAGATGGCCAACTGGGGTAAAGCTCCGGCCGGACGGGCGCAAGGCATTGCGTTCTTCAACCATGCGTACTGGGGGACAGCGGTGGCGGAAGTTGTCGAGCTTTCGGTCGATGCGGCGAACAAGATCACGCTGCACAAGGTGTTCTGCGCGATCGATCCCGGGACGGCGGTGAACCCGAATGCGGTCGAAGCGCAGGCGCAGGGCGGGATTACGCTCGGCCTCTCCGCCGCGCTGGGCGAAGCGATTACACTGAAGGATGGCGTCGTCGAGCAGGGGAATTTCGATGCCTATTCCATCCTGCGTCTCGCGGGTGCGCCCGATGTCATGGTGAAGGTGCTGGAAACGCCGGATGCCGCGATCGGCGGCTGCGGCGAGCCGCCGGTGCCGCCATCGATGCCGGCGCTGGCCAATGCCGTGTTCGCCGCCACCGGCAAGCGCGTGAGAACGCTGCCGCTGGCGAAGAGCGGTTTCAGCGTCGCCTAAACGTCAGATGAAGTTCGACGTTGCCAGCGTGCCGGTCATGCCTGTGACCTCCATCACGAAATCCTGGCCGGCCTGATAGCCCGCAGAGCCGTTGGCATCGATCACCAGGAAGGTCTTGCCAGCGTAATTGCCCGCGTCGCCGGTGATCAGAATTGCGTGGTTGGCAAGAAGGTGACCAAGAGCACGCGCCGCCAGATCGCTATCGAACTGTGCTGAACGCATGAAGCCCGTCGTGACAGCGGCATCGATTCCCGTGACGGTGAGATCCACGTCGATCTTGTCCACGGTGGCGTCGAAGTCGGCAATCTTGTCACGCGTGCCACTGGTCGAATCGCCGACCTCCTCGTAAGAGAAGGTATCGGCGCCCGCACCGCCGGTGAGCAGATCGGAGCTGCCGTTGCCGATGAGCGTGTCATCGCCGGCGCCGCCGGTGATCGTGTCCTTGCCTTCGCCGCCATCGACGAGGAATTTGCCGTTGGTCTCCGCCGTACCCGAGAAGGTGAAGGTGTTGGTGCTATCGTCGAAGCTCGACGCATCGACTTGAAGCGTCTTACCGGCCCCGACATTGGCATCGGCGGTGGTCATCGACGTGCTGACACCAGAGCCTGTCTGGATGAACTGAACACGTTCCACGTTGACCATCGTTGAGGCGGCGAGCACGACATTGGTCGTACCGATGAACTGCACGGTGTCGAAATTCGCACCGCCATCGACCTTGTCGTCGGAGCTGAAAGCGGCGCCCAGATCCTGGCCGTTGCTGCCGTCGAAGATAAAGAGGTCGTTGCCGTTGCCGCCGCTCAAGGTCGCGCGGCCACCGCCCGACATGATGATTGTGTCGTCACCGTCATTGCCCTGGATTGTGTCGTTACCGGAGATGCCGAAAAAGGTATTGGCATTCGCATCGCCGATCAGGGTATCGGCTTTGGTCGTGCCGATGATGCTCTGAATGTTGAGAAGCGTATCGCCGCCGGCCTCACCATGCTTGGCGATGCCGAGCGTCAGGTCGATGTATACGCTCTTGGTCGAGGTGGAGTAGTCCGCGGTGTTGTTGCCGCCGCGGCCGTCGATCTTGTCCGCCCCGCGGCCGCCGCGGATGATATTGTCTTCATCCCCGCCGATGATCTTGTCCCGCCCATCACCGGCCTCGATGACGCCAAACGCGTGACCGTTGCGGCCGTCATACACATCATTGCCAACGTCGAGGACGATATCACCCGTGATCGTGCCGTTGTTGGTGATGTAGTCGTTGGCGCCGCCGTAGAGGAAAATGCTGCCATTCCATTGGCCGTTGTTGGTGATCGAGCCGCCGGTTTGCGACAGGAAAGCGGTACCGAGGCTGCCGTCGATCAAACCGTCATTGTCGATGATGACCGTGGAAAAGATGTCGCCTGTCAGGACGATAGCGTTGCCGTTGGCCGCGAGAATGCTTCCGCTGTTGACGATGTGACCGCTGTTGATCTCAATCGCCTCAAACGCTCCGCTGATCGTGCCGGCGTTGATGATGTCCGCACTGTCGGTGACTGCAATTGCGGACTGTCCCTGGCCACCAACAAAGCCACTGGCAGATACCGACAAATGGCCGGCATTGCCACCGAACCAAACGCCTGAGTCGCCCAAGACAGTGCCGCTGACCGAAACGGATGTGTTGTAACCGTCGACGAAAATTCCGGCAGCATTGCCTATTACCACGCCCTGAATGTTGATCGTGGTGTTGTCGAAGAGGCTGGAGACGCCGGTCTCGTTGAGACCGCCGCCTAGGACGGACCCGGTCGAACTGACAATCAGGTTCTGACCGGATGCGAGAGAGAGGGCGTTGCCATTGTCGGTCGCATCGTTGATCGAATTGGTGCTGTTGATGAGCAGGAAAGACATGGGATCTCCCTCATATCGCCACATTGCACTGGCGGTAATCTAACCGCCGCGCGTGGGCGCGAATACCGCACCCGGTCACAGGATCGCGCAGTTGTGTGACAGGCGGGCGGCGGGCAGATTTGGCCGTGTTCAAACGGGGAATTCTTATGCGTGGATTTGTGATTGCCGCCGCCGCCACCCTGGCCCTCGGCTTTGCTGCACCAGCGAACGCGGCAGGCGATGCCGCCAACGGGAAGACCGTCTTTTCGCGCTGCTCGATCTGCCACAACGCGGCCAAGGGCGCGGGCAACAAGATCGGGCCGAACCTGTTCGGCGTGGTCGGGCGCAAGGCCGGTACGCTGGCCGGTTTCAACTATTCGGCGGCGATGAAGGGCTTCGGCAAGACGTGGACGCCGCAGTTGCTCGACACCTATCTAACCCATCCGGGCATGACGGTGCCGGGAACCAAGATGTCGTTCGCCGGCCTTTCCAACGTCAGCCAGCGCGCGGACGTGGTAGCGTATCTGCAGACCCTGAAGTGAGATCCGCCATGCGCGCCGCACCATTGCTTGTCGTTGCCGCCCTCCTCTGCACCAGCGGAACAGCGCGTGCGGGCGACGCGGCGCGCGGCAAGATCACCTTCATGCAGCAATGCTCCGCCTGCCACACGGTGATCGCGAACACACGCGACTCGATGGGGCCGAACCTGTTCGGCGTTGTCGGGCGCAAGGCGGGCAGCAAGCCGGGCTTCGTTTATTCCGACGCGATGAAGAGCGCGGGCTTTGTATGGAACGAGGCGAAGCTGGCGGCCTTCGTGAAAGCACCGGCCGACGTGGTGCCGAACAGCAATATGTTCTTCATGGGCATCAGCAATCCTACGCAAGCCGGCGACGTCGCTGCCTATCTTGCGACGCTGAAATGATGCGGACCTCGGCAGCACTCGCGATCGGGTTGCTGCTCCCGGGTTGCAACACCGCGGATGCGACGCCGCCGAAAGATGCCAATCCGGATTTTACCTGCACCCTTGCGCATCCATCGAAGAGCGTGAATACGCTGCGCAAGCTTCCATCACCTGTGAAGGTTTATGTGAAGGCGAAAGTCGGTACGATCGCCGACCGCGGTCAATTCTTCAACGCAGGCGATGTCGTGACCAAGCCGGCACCGTTTAATCGCTTCATCCGCGGCGGGGGCATCGGTGACGGTTATTTCCTCTGGTACGAGCATGGCGGCTTTGCGTATTGGAAGCAGATCGTGCCGCTGGACCGTAGCGGCGTGGTGATCGCGGAGGCGCACGGGCACGATCTTTGTGCCGACACCGACGCGCTACTCGACAAACCGGCCGAAACACGCAAACCCTGATGCGCGTTGCGTGGCGCCTCGCTGTCGCCGCGACTGCTGCGTTTGCTGTTGCCGTGATCGGCGCGATGACGGTTGCCGACTATCGCAGCAATCGCGCTGTCATGGTCCTTCACTCCGCAATGGCCAATGCCACGGATACCGGTGAGGTCTCACTGCTCAAGCGGCTGGCTGCGGGCGGTCGCGGCGGTGTCAGTGACCTGGCCAAAGCCATCGCATTCGCTGCGGGCGGCAACGACTGTTCCGATTTCCGGCTGATCACACTGCTCCGCGCGCTCTATGCGCATGAGGCGCAACTCCCGCCTGTGGCTCGCACGTCACTGCTCAAGCTCTTCACCGGCGTTCGCTACTGGATGGACGAGCCGGGCGACAACGCCATGGTCTACTGGAGCGAAAACCACCAGATCCTTTTTGCGGCAAGCGAATATCTTGCGGGACAGCGTTATCCCGATGCGATGTTTGCCGATAGGCGCAGCGGAGCGGCG
>DATAHD010000561.1:0-9128 GCA_036263395.1 Rhizomicrobium sp.
GAACGACTGACCGCTGATATCGACCTGTGCACCGCGCCCGCCTTTGCCCGGCGTCGTCTGCAACTCGGTGTTGACGGCCAGCGTAATCGCCGGATTGAGAATGAGACGACCGGCATCGATCGGCAGGCGGGGTGCAGCAACGCTATCCTTGACCGCGTCAGCCGTGAACTTCGCGTTAGCCGTGGTGAGCGCGATGGTCGAGTACTTCTGCACCACCGAACTCGACATCACGTTGAATGTGCGCACCGTGGACTCGCTGGTCCCGGCACCGGCATCACCGTAATAGCCCGTTACGCGCAACGAACCATCGGCGAGTTTGCCACTGCCACTTGGGACAGATGCAGTGGGGCTTTGCTCTACGACGCGCATGCCGCCAGGCAGCGTCGCGTACTTCGCAGGAAGTAACATGTACCACCCGGCCGCAAGCCCCGGAGCGGCAGAGAGATACACTCGCTTGCCCACGGCGCTGGCGCTGTAAAGATCAGCGTAATCGGATGAATAGATCGGATCGAACGCAGCCGCTGCGGAATCCGACAAGCCGGGCACGATCGCGTAGACCTGACGCCCGTCGGGATATTGCAGGCCATTGTGGCTGCTGAACGGATCAGCATTGAAGCGATCAAGAATGTCGCGCGAACCGCCCGTGCCCGGCACGAATTCATAAGCGGAGAGATCGCCGCCGCCTTTGATGTTAACCGTCGCTCCCGAGTTCAGATCAACGGCTGCACCGCCAAGCGTCAGCACGGCCGTCGGCGGAGCCGTTAACTCATCGGCGCCGGTCGGCTCGAAGAACCACTCGATCTGGTCCGTGGTGGTACCATACGGGATCACAAGGCCATCGGCAGAGACCGACGTAATGCTGCCGTCCAGAAGCGTAAGCTGCTGCGTTCCCGGCGCGAACTGATTGCCACCAATGAGCAGCGGCGCGTTGCCGCCTAGCGTCAGATGGCCAATCGGAACGCGGATAACGCCGCCTTGCAGGATATTGGCCGCCTGAACCGTGAGGGCACCACCCGCGCTATACGGTGTGTCGGGCGCGGCTGCTGACGACCGGGCGAAACTGATCGTGCCATCAATGGCCGACGACGTGATGTAGAAGGTCGAGCCGGTAGTCGGATAAACTTGTCCTGCCGTGATCGTGAGATTGCGAGCGACGGCCAACTGCCCGGCTAGAGAGTTAGGTACGGATTCCGGGCTAATGTTGAACGTGTGCTGCCATGGCTGCACACCGGTCAGACGAACGTCGTGAGCAGCGATAAGTTGAACATCGCCGACCGACCGATCGAAGAGGACCGCGCCCATGACATCGATCGTGTCACCGCGGAAGATCGCGCTGTTCGTACCGACAAGGCCACCTTGCGGCGCCGAAAGCGCCTGGAAATCGCTGTCGAACGCGATGTACGGCGCATCGATCTCGAGAATACCGCCCGATTTTACAACCGGAACAAGACTGTCACGTGTCTCCGCCTGGTTCAGGTTTTCGCCATCCAGCCCTGCGAACGGCCGCGACGTCAGGAAGAACGCGTTGTCGAGATGCAGAGTGACGTCGCCAACAGAATTGACGCTGCCCTGCACGACAAGTGTGTCGAAGCCCCAGTTGGCTATTTCGTCGGCGACGATGGCGTTGGCGGTCGGAACGCCCGGATCAGCTTGATAAAGTGTCGGATCAAGAATGGTGAGTGTGCCACCCAATGCTTCCGATGAGCCGCCCGACGCGCGAATATCGGCACCGTTGATCGTGCCGCCATTGCCGAGGACAAGCGACCCACCCTGGCTCCACACCGGCATCGGCGCAATCGTGCCGTCCAGCTGCAGCTGATCGAACACACCGGATGCCCCGCGCAAATCGACAACCGCGCCGGGCTTTGCATTGAGCGCGTCAGCGACACGAACGCCGGTCACCGACTGGGCATTGAACACCGAGATGCCAAAACCAGTGTGGAACAGCGGCGTCGTAAGTTGCAGAGCTGAGAGCGAGGCGAGCGTACCGCCGGCAATAACCCTGCCCTCGGTCGCTTGCCGTGTCATCCCCTTACCGAGTGCCGGTGCACGCGGATTGATGATCGTCGTGCCGGAAAGGTCGATCACACTGCCGTCGGCTAGACGAACGCCTTCGCCCGCATTGAGGTCTCCCAGGAGATAGAGACGATAGTTTGCTGCAAGAGTTGCGTTGCTGATGACACCCTTGGCGTCGCGAATGCCAAGCGCGTTTTTGCCCTTCTCCGATATGGTACCGTCGGCTTCGACGCTGAACGTCTCAGAGAGGTCGTGCACACCAATTGCATTCGTGCCCTCATAAACACCGGGCAGAATTTCGCCTTGAATGATCTTGCCGCCGGCTATGCGGATCGTTCCCTCGTTGAAGAGCATTGGAATGGTCAGCGTCGCGCCGGCCTCGCCCTCAATGCGCCCGCCTTGCGCAACGTGCAGTTCAACCAATCCGCCAAGTTTGAGGTTGACGGCCTGACGGTCGTAGGCGTCGGGCGCGATACCGGGCGTCATCACCGAATAGAGATCGCCGCCAGTGTCTAGCTCTCGCAACGCGGCGGTTTGCGCCGTGTCGAGGATCGGCGAGAACTGGCTTTGGGACAACGATAGCACCTGGCCATCGCCGATGGTCAGAACCTGCGTCGCCAGAACGGCGTTGTAACCGCCTAGGTTGTTGCTGAACTGGTTCGCTACCAATTCCGTTTTGTAAGACGTGATGCTGTAGTTCGCGAAGCCAGTCTTCGAAAAAAAGTCGAGCGAGAGTGCGGTTCCCACATCGGCAGGCGTATCGCCAAAGCTGATCTGGGGCGTATCCAGCGTAAACGTACCGCCGCCGGCGAAACCATGTGCTTTGATCGTCCCATCCGCGATCAAAACCCGCGATGTAATGGCGGATGGGTTCACCGCAACAACAGCGTTGCCGCCAGAATTCAGGATTGTTGAGACACGGAAACCTGAGAGACCGCCGGCCGTGCGGTTCGAATCGTCCGCGATTTGAAAATAGTTGGTGTCGCTGATCAGGCTGAGATCACCGCCCCGTCCGGACAGATCGAAGCTGCCATCCGTCCGAACGTAGCCGCCTGCCGACACGTCGACCAGCGAGCCATCGTTGATCAGAATGCTACCGCTGATATCGACATTGGTGTCAGGCGCATTGCCCTTCTTCGTGTCGGTGACGGTCGCGGTTTCCTGGAGCTGACTGACACGCGGCGCAGCGATCAGTGAAATCGAGCCGCCGTCGATGAACGAGGACCCAGCTGCCTCACCCGGTGCAACGCCGTAGTCGTTTGCCCAACGTCCGCGTGTAGAAAGCGTACCGTTCACGACAATGTCGAACGATCCAGGTCCGACAACCATAGGCGCGAAAATGTTGCCCAGCTGCGTGTTGACGGTCTCCAGCAAGATGCGGCCGCCCTGCGCGGTGATCGATCCATCGATGTGGATCGGGCCGCCGACTGTGGCGTCGAACACACCGCCGGGATTGAGCGTGAGATGCGCATCCTGCACGACCGAGAGCGATCCGCTGGTGTTGAGCGTGACCTGGCTGAGACCGGCGTCCGTCAGACCATCAGCCGACAACAGAATGGTATTGAGACGCTTCGTCGGGATCAGCGATGCCGGATCGCGGACCGGCGCGACGAGACCGCCCGTTGCCGGGTCGATTCCGACCGACTGACCGTAGGAAAGAGCACTGTCGACCGGCGTGTAATTGGAGACAACTGAGATGTCGGCACCGCCGGTGATGTTTCCGGTGGTGTCCTGGCCCAGAGCTTGGACATACAAGAAGCCGCCGGCCGGCATTTGCGAGGGCGCGCCCTGCATCAGACGCTTATCCCCGAACAGACCGCTGGTCGCGGTTCCGGCAACGGCGTCGGTCAATTGCTTCGAACCGGCATAGGCTTGGCCGTACAGCGTGCCGTCCAGAACCAGCGACGACGTCTTGAGCGTCAGAGAGCCGGCGTCACGTCCCTCAGTATAGGAGCTCTCATACTGCCCACCGATCATGAGCGGACTGGCCCACGTCTCGCTGACACCCCAGCGCTCCTGCGTTCGGGTAAAGCCTTCGGAGACGCCAACATAGATGTCGTTCGGATCGGCGGCCGATACATCCACCACCTGACCGTATGCGTTTACGAGCTTGGACGTCCTTACAAACCCGGCTTCGTACGTCACCCAGCCGCCCGACATATCGATGATGGCGCCGGGTTTGATGACGATATCCGGAACAAGCGAAGGATCGGTGCCGGGCGCAGCACTCGCCACGCTCATCGTGATGTTGCCGCCTTTCGTCATCAGCTCGGCAGCGGTGACACCAACCTGTTGGTAATAGCTCTCTGCTTCGACGAGCGGAGAACCAACCCACTGAACGCCGTCATCTCGCACACCCGACAGCCGAGGATCGACATAGATCGTCGCGCCGTTGAGGAAGCTGTCCTTGTAGTTCGGTGTGTCGCGAAGTTCGTTCTTCTTGACCGGATCGATCCGGATACTGTTGCGCGAAGCGAGGATCAGTACATCGGTCAATCCCGCCACATCGATGATCGCGCCGTTATCGATGAAGATGCGCGACGTGCCGGGCTGCTGTGCACCAGGGATCGTCTGAAGCCCAGGCTTGCTGCCGATGCGCACATCCGCGCTCGGCGCATAGATCATCGCGTTCGCGGCAATCTCGATACGGGACGTTAGTGGCAACTCCGAATTCTGAAAGGAGTTACCAATGGCGATCTTCGACGTTTTGAACGAGTCGAGTGAAACAGTGTCCCGAGGAATTGTATCGGTGCTGGTATCCGCCGTGATCGAAATCGTGCTGCCGACGTCCAGTTTGATGTCGCCGGCATAGAGGCGGATGTAACCGTTGCGCGAAACGCTGGTCGTCGCCTGCAGCAGTCCTTGCTGAAGGACGGCACCGTTTTGCGTACCAGCAAGCGAGATGAAGCCTTGCGGCGATTCGATCCATCCCTCGGCCGTGTTCTGCACAAAATTCCCAGCAACATCGTCGCGGTTGAGCGCGGAGATCGTAAACCCGCGAACATTCGGATCGTCGCTGCTGGCACTGCCCTCCGAACGCACCAGCGTCACCTGACGACCGGCCTGCAACGCCACTTCCCCAAGCGGCGATTTCAGATGCCCCGAATTGATAACCTTCGGTCCCGTGAGGAGAATAAAGCCACCGGAGTCGGATGTGATCTGCGCGCCCGCCTGGACTTCGATCGTGCCCTCAAGCATCGGGTCATAGTGCGATCGGTCGACAGCTTGCGCGGAGAAGGTGAATGCAGACGGCTTGTCGTTCACCGTTGCTTGATCGGCGAATCCGAGAAGGCCGAACGTCAGGAATTCGGCGTTGCGCTGCTTGATCGTGAGCGGACCGAGAACGCTGTCGACCGCACGCCCGATTTCAAGACTGGTAACGCCCAAGGCATGCGTATTGACTTGCGCCGTCGGCCCAAACACGACGCCGTTCTGGTTCAGGATAAGGACAGACCCGTCGGCCTTTATCGACCCGAGAATGAGACTCGGCGCCGGTGCCGCGTTGGGATCGCGAAGGCCGGTGGTGGGATCCAACTGTCCCACAACACGGTTCAACGCAACCCAGTCTTTTTGCGCTACGCCGTTCTGCTTCTGATCGAACGTGACGGTGGTGTTCTTGCCGACGTTGAACGTCTCCCACGACATGATCGCGCGGGACTGGTTCTGCTTGATCGTGACGTTGACCGACGAGCCGGAAGCGGTTTGAACAGGGGCATCCGCGCCTTCCCAAGTATTCAGCCCGGTCGGATCCTGAGCGGCGGCCACCGGGAATTTGACGGGATCAAGACCGCCGGTACCGAGACCATCCGGCACGTTGTTCAGAGCTTGCGCGGCAGCGCGCGCGGCGTCCTGTGCTTGTTGCGCGAAATCGACGGCCTGATTGACGCGCGACCGATATTGCATCGCGCGCACGGTTGCCGAATGCATGGCCGATGCACTGGATGACGATTGCGGGCTTTGTGGCGTGGACGTGACCGGCACAGCCGCGGCGCCAAGCCCCGCGACCGCGCGAACGGCAGCTGCGTTACCGGCATAGGCGCTACCCACACTTACCGCAGTGAGAAGCGCAAACGCGCTCGCACCGAACATAAGTCGCGATCGGACCGAGGGCGTCCCAACTCGGATGCTTCGCTCCATAACCTAGCCCCTTGGCTTTACGTGTTGTCGTTACTGACGATCGGAAATCCGTACCGTCAGAAGCCAGTGTTCAAGTCGATCTGCAGAACGTCGATGGAAAGCGGCGGCCCATACACCTCGCTGGCACTCATCCAGCGGGCAGATAGGGAGGTGTTGTGGAACAGGCCAAGCGCGCCGCCGATGAACCAGCCCTTCGCGTTCGTGCCGCCAAGGTGGAAGTCGCTGTCCGTGAAGGCATCAAGAACCGCATCGGGTTCCAGATAGCGATAGCCGGCGTAGACATTCCACTCCCAGCGCTCGGACGGCTTGGCGTAACCGAGGAGGATGCGGCCAGTGACACCGTTCGGGCCGCTCTTGTATTCGCCCTTGGTGCTGGGAGCCGTTACTGCCGTACACGGATCGAAATTGTCGACCGTGATGGGGTTACCCAAAGAGTCGGTCGTATGCAGAATGCCTGGCGTGATGTAGTTCACCGGCAATCCCTGCGGCGCATACCGGCAGACGTCGCCGACGTCGTACGCAAGGTTTCGCACGTAATCGACGTCGAACTGAAGCTGATACGCCGCGCCGACATCGAACGAAAGTTGGCTGTTCAGGTCCAGCTCGTTGTAGTCATACGTCAGGCCGACAAACTGCTTCTGCGCGTAATTGATAGGGTTAGCGGGATCGGGAACAATGCTGCGGAGCAAGAAGAGCGTATTGCCCTTCTGCATAAAGGCGGGCCGCGACGGATCGCTGTCGCATTGGGTGTTGCCATTGTAGAGCGTGCAAGGCGTCGATAGCCGGCCTTGCGAATGAACGAAGTCGTAGTAGCCGAGACTCGCCTTCCAATCCCAGTCCTCGCCCTTCCAGTCGGCAAGGATCTGCCCACCCTGCATCCACTTGTTGACATCGTGCGCTTTGCCGAACGCAAAGGTCGGGAAGCTCGAGGCGGCATACTCCAGCGGAAAGACGCCAGCCGTCAGAGAGACACCAAACCCTGTCTTGCCTGGACGGAGCACCGAAAACGAGGCCGCTGCGCCGTCAAGGTTCAGATCGTCGTCAAACACCATTTCCGTGTGCATGAACGGGTTCGGCATGCGCCCGAATGTGAGGTCGGCCCACGACTCCGGAGAGAGGCGTATATAAGCCTGATCGAGCCAGACATCCTTCTTGCCCCATCCGCCGCCCAGAATTTGGGTCGTCGATACCGGCCCGTTGTTGCTACCGGATGCGAGTCTGATATCCGCAAGCACGCCGTCAGAGACATCAAATGCCAAATTCAGACGCGCGCGGAAATTCGTCCGGTAGGGCCTGTCCGTGCGCGTGTTGAGCAACGGGAAACCCGTGGGATTGTTCACAGGATTGACGTCGTAAGGTCCGGTGTCGTTCCACGTCGCGAAATCCACGAACTCATCGACGTTGTTGGTGGAGTAGAACTCAGACTGGTTGCGCACCCGCAGATCGCCGGTGAGCTTCACGCGCTTGCTCCACGCCGGTACCTGCTCCGGCTGCGCCCAGTTCTCCTGACGCGCCTCTTCCATCACCTGCGTGCGGATGCTGTCGGCAATCTGCTTCTTCACGTTCTCCGGAACATAAGGAACGCGAATCGAACCGGCCTCGGGCGGCGGAAGATCATTACCCGCAGTCTGCGTGGACGACGGCGCCTGACGGGCTTGCACTGCTTCGGCCTCCGCTTCCTTCACGAGCGCGTCGGCCTGCGTCTGCGAGAGAACGCCTTGCTTCACCAACAGGCGAATAAGATTGATCGTGACGTTCTGCGACGGTTGCGCGGCGGCTGGCGCATCGGCTGCCCACGCAGATGATACGGACATCACCGCTGCAATCGCGACAGTGCCAGCCTTCAGGCCAGCGCGCAGGCACGCGAGATGAGACAACCCCTTCATGGCAAAACTCCGGTGTAAGCGGTGTGCGGAGGCATCACATGCGCCTCCCGCGGATAGCGACTTTTTGTGGAAACTGGAGCGACGCCGGCGGCGCATCGAGTGCGGGCATCCCCTGCAGGGCTGCGACGAGTGCATCGTCGGTCTTTGCGTCCCCGCTTGAGCGCAGGATGCGCACTTGCGTAACGCGGCCGTTGGAATCGATCCAGACTGAAACATCGGCTGAGAAGACGAGACGGTTGACGCGATCGTCCTCCTGAATGCGCTGCTGGAGTTCAGACCCCATGTAGCGGCTGTAGGTGGCGTCGCCGAAGCCGCCGCCGGGCGTGACAACCGAGCCACCGCCGCTGCCCGCACCGATGTTAAATGCATCGCCGCCCGCCTGCGCCGGACCGTTGATCGTCATCGGCTTCGGCGCGTCCACCGGCTTCGGCGTGTCATCGGGCTTCGGGACGTCGACCTTTTTGTCCGGCTCCACCTTCTGCTCGACCTTCGGCGGTGGTGGAGGCGGTGGAGGCGGCAACGTCGCGAGGATGGTCTGAAGCCGCGGCGCTTCGCGACGCACGCCGGTGGCGCCGGACATGAAATGGACGGCAAGAGCGATGACACTCGTAAAGACGACAACCGGAATCGCGATGCGCAGTATCTGCGATCTGCGTTCGCTCCGATCGTCATCGTCGTCGAGGATGTCGCCGCTCGAGCTCATTACTGCTGCTGCTTCCCGGTCACGAGGCCGACCTTGGGAAGGTCGAGCCGGCGCAACAGATCGAGCACGTCCATCACCTTCTGGTACTGCACGGCGGAGTCGCCCTTGACGACCACGGGGAAGTCAGGGTTGAGCGCTTTCGCGGTATTGAGCTGGTTCTCGAGCTCCGCCAGCGTCACCGGATAAGCATCGAGAAAGATCTGTCCCTCATCGTTGATCGTGATCGCTCGCGTTTGTGGCTTGGCCAAGCTCACGGAGGAGCTCGCCTTCGGCAGGTCCACCTTGATGCCCTGCACCGACGCGGTGGTCATGATGATGAAGATCACGAGCAGCACGTAAGCGAGATCGAGCATCGGCGTGATATTGATCTGGTCGTACGGGGCGTC
>DATAHD010000562.1:0-2464 GCA_036263395.1 Rhizomicrobium sp.
TGCGGGCCTCCCAGCCCGACCGCAGGGTCAAGCCCTTCTGAGGTGTTCATTATGGGATGGCGACGGCTGAAACCGACCCAGAGCACGATAGGCGCATCTGCCCCGCTTGTGGCGGACGTCTGGCGGTATTGGTCCGGCTCAAGACGAATGAGGAACGGGCCCCGCTCGCTTATTTCAAGTGCGAGCGTTGTGCCCACATCCTGATCGCCGAGGTGTAACCCAGCGCCGGCCCCGAAAGCGGCAAACGGCGGCCGTCACCGGCCGCCGTTGTCGTATCCGACGCCACCCGTGCCGTTATTACTTGATGCGGCTGCGGTTGGTGCGGAAGTCTCCTATCCGCGCGTTGAACTGATCTTCATTATGCTGCGCGCAGGCGCCGTAATAGCCGTATCCGCGCCCCTGATCGGTCGAGATCCAGCACTGCCCGTCGTGATTCCAGCCCGGGCCCGCGCTGTAGGTTACGACCGGCGCCGGCTCATAGGCATAGGCCGGCTCTTCGACGTAGCCCGGCTCGTAGGCATAACCACGGTCATAGGCATAGCCGGGCTCGTAGTAGCCCGGGCCATAATAGGAATTGTTCGCTGCGCTGGCCGCCGCCGCGCCAACAAGCGCCCCGGCTCCGAAGCCGATCGCCGCGGCCGCATTGCGTCCGTCGCGGGCCTGACTCGGGCTCGCCGCCATTGCGATGGCCCCAACGAGCGCAACCGCCGTCAGAAGTTTTGTCCTGGTCATGACTAGCCTCCTTGTTTGTCGAGCCGGGACCGGTTGTCGGTTCCCGGCGTTCCAATGCCGCGGCGCGCCGCGCGCCGAGGACATTCGACGATCTAAAGTCAGGGCCCGGACGTTCGTTCCGGTGCTGGCGCACCTGTGAGCGCCGCGCGAGTGCGGCGACATGAGCCGCGAGTCGTGGTGCAACGTTGTCGCGGCTTCCGCGTTAGTAATGCGCTTCATTTCTTTGGAACGACGCATGCGATTTCTTTTGGCGGCAGCCGTATTCCTGACGGCACTGGCGATCGACATACGACCGGCGCCGGCTCACGCGGTTCATCGCGTAACCCATGTGGTCTCGCCGTGGTGCGTGATCCGCAATACCGGCCGCGCCGAATGGACGTGCTTCGCGACGCACGCGCTTTGTCACCGCTTCGGTGAACGTCGCGGCGGCGGCGCAGAATATTGCGTGCAATATCCCTCCTGGAGCGGCCGCGGCTAGGCTGAGCACCTCCGGGAACGCGCACTGCGGTCGCTCCCTGCGCTCATTCACGAAGTCGTGCGTCGCCGCGGCGTTATGCCAGCCATGCGCGACGATAAGCGCAATTCCAGCGGAATTAACGCACACGTTATGTGGTGAAGCGTCCGGCGGATGTACATTCCGCTCAGCCCTGCATTCGCTGCAAGGAGCATTGGGCCATGCTGAACAAAGAGACCATGGTGGCTGAGCTGCGCCGCGACGTAACCTTCGTCTGGCACGCCGTCATTGCCGTCGTGTTCATCGGCTTTGCGAGCCTCGCTGTCGCCGCCGCGCTGCTCGACCTCTGGTCGTTGCAGCGATAGACCGCGTCAATCCGCCCGCGGCGGATAGGTGTGCGTCGCACCCGTGAAATCCGCCACCACTAATCCCGTTTGCTCGGATTTGAGATAATTCGGGCCGATCGGCGCCTTGCCGTGGCCGCCGGGGATGTCGAGGACATACTCGGGTTGGCAAAGCCCGGACACCCGGCCGCGCAGCGCGCGCATCAGCGCCTGCCCGGTCTCGATATCGGTGCGCAGGTGCGCAGTGCCCGGCGCCAGATCGGCATGATGCAGGTAGTACGGCCTGATCCGGCACTCGACGAGCGCGCGCATCAGCGCCTCGAGCGCTTCGACCGTGTCGTTGACGCCTTTCAGGAGCACGGTCTGACCGAGAAGCGGAATGCCGGCGTCAGCCAGTCGGGCGATCGCCGCGCGCTGGTCGCGGCCGAGTTCGCGTGCGTGATTGACGTGCACCGCGACGTAAGTCGGCTTGCCCTTGACCTTCAGCGCACGCACCAGCGCCGCCGTGATCGTCTCGGGCGCGGCCACCGGCACGCGCGTGTGGATGCGCAGCACCTTGACGTGGTCGATCGCCGCAAGCGCGCGCAGCGTCTCGGACAGCCGCCGCGCAGAGGCAATGAGCGGATCGCCACCGGTGAGGATCACCTCCCAAATCTCGGGATGCGCCGCAACGTAGTCGAGCGCGCGCTGATGCGCCTGCGCCGACAGCGCGTTCGGCTTGCCCGGCCCGACCATCTCGCGCCGGAAGCAGAAGCGGCAATAGACGGCGCAGATATGCGTCAGCTTCAGAAGCACGCGGTCGGGGTAGCGATGCACGATACCTTCGACCGGGCTGTGCGCATGGTCGCCGATCGGATCGGCGTTCTCCTCCTTCTGCACGTCGAGTTCGGCCGCGTCCGGGACGAACTGGCGCGCGATCGGATCGTTCGGATCG
>DATAHD010000563.1:0-11521 GCA_036263395.1 Rhizomicrobium sp.
AAAGCAGATCCGCAAGACGCGGATCAAGACGCACAAGGTTGCAGCGTCGCCGGACAATCCGGAATACATTGTCGAGAGCGACAAATCGGGCAAGCGCGCCGCGCACAAACGCAAGGCGCTGAAGAAGGTGTGAGATGCGGGCGATTGCTGGTGTTTTTGTAGCGATCCTGTTCACCAGTGCGGCATGGGCCGATGATGCGCCCACACCGGCGCCGGATGATACGGCAGCACCCGCACCGGCGGAGACACCTGCGCCGCCACCGCCTGCCCCGGTCTACACCGGACCGGTGGTCACGATGGAGACGTCGATGGGAACGATCACCATCACGCTGGATGCGGAGCATGCGCCGATCTCGACCGCGAACTTTCTGCGCTATGTGCGCGACAAGCATTATGACGGGACGGTGTTCTATCGCGTGCAGCCGGGCTTCGTGCTGCAGGCGGGAAGTTACAAGGCGGATGGCTCGTTCAAGGGCGGGCTGCGCAAGCAGATCATGTTCGAGGGCAACAACGGGCTGAAGAACATCCGCGGCTCAATCGCGATGGCGCGCGGCGATGCGCCGGTGAGCGCGGATGCGGAGTTCTTCATCAATCTCTCCGATACGCCGGGCCTCGACTGGACCGGCGATGCGGCGTTCAAGACCGGCTATGCCGTGTTCGGCCATGTCACCGGCGGAATGGATGTCGTCGATGCTATTTCCAAGGTGCCAACCAATGGCGGCAAGGGACCGTTTCCGAAAGCCGCGCCCGTGACGCCGGTGACAATCAAGAAGGCGACGGTGACGGCGGCACCGTGACCGCGGTGTTCGCGCCGTATAGCTACCACGCCGATCCGGCGGTGCCGCCGTTTCCCGACGACAAACCGGTCATTGTGTTCGACGGCCTCTGCGGGTTCTGCTCGGCATGGGCGCGGTTCGTGATGCGGTTCGACAGGCAGCAGGTCTTCCGGCTGCTGGCGGCGCAGTCGGCGCTGGGACGGGCGCTGTATGTGCATTACGGGCTCGATCCGGAGAATTACGAAACCAACATCGTGATCATGGACGGCGTGCCATGGTTCAAGTCGGAAGCCGCGATCCGGGCGGCGGGTACGCTCGGCTTTCCATGGTCGCTGGCACGGATCGTTCGGGTGCTGCCACTTGGGTGGCGCGATGCGCTGTATGACGTGGTGGCGCGTAACCGGTTCCGCATCATGGGGCGGCGCGATGTGTGCTTTGCGCCGGATGTGAAAGACCGGGCGCGGTTTCTGGCATGACGCTGCGGGTGCTGATCGTCGGCGGGTACGGGACGTTTGGCGGACGGCTTGTGCGGCTGCTGGCGTGCGATGCGCGGTTTGCGCTGCTGGTTGCGGGGCGATCGCTCGAACGGGCGCGCGCGTTTTGCGAAGGCGTTGCGGCGCAGGCGCGGCTGGAGCCGGTGCGGTTCGATCGCGATGCGCCGCTTGATGCCCAACTTGCGACGCTCACGCCTGATGTCGTTGTCGATGCAAGCGGGCCGTTTCAGGCGTATGGCGCAGCGCCGTATGCGCTGGTGGAAGCCTGTATCGCACGCAGTATTCACTATCTCGATTTCGCGGATGCGACAGCGTTCGTTGACGGCGCCACCGCGTTCGATGCGGCAGCAAAGGCGAAGGACGTCGTTGTGCTGTCAGGCGTCAGTAGCTTTCCGGCGTTGAGCACGGCGGTGCTGCAGCGGTTGGGCAAGGGGCTTTCGCAGATGGACGTGGCAGCGGGGATCGCGCCGTCGCCGCATGCGGGCATCGGGCGCAACGTCATTCGGATGATCGCGAGCACCGCCGGCAAACGCATCGCGGGACATGGCTTTGCGATGATGGTGCATCGCCGCGTGGTGATTGCGCCGCCGGGTGTCGTGCCGCTGCGACCGCGGCGGTTCTCGCTGGTCGACGCACCCGATCTTGTGTTGGTACCACAGCATTGGCCGAGTGTTCGCTCGGTATGGACGAGTGCGGGGACCGCGCCACCGGTGTGGCAGCGGTTGCTTGGCCTCCTTTCCTGGCTGGTGCGCTTGCGCGTTCTGCCGTCGCTGTCGTTTCTCGCGCCGTTGTTTCACCGCGTGGGCAACCGGCTGTCATGGGGCGCGCATCGCGGCGGGATGTTCGTGACGGTACGCGGCATCACGGCGAGTGGCGAACACGTTGCGCGCGACTGGCACATGATTGCGGAGGGTGACGACGGCCCTTTCATTCCGGCGATGGCAACGGCAGCGCTGCTGCGCAAATGGGTGGAGGGTGCGTTGCCGGCGCTTGGTGCGCGGCCGTGCATCGGCGATGTGACACTCGAAGAGTATGAGCACCTGTTCGCACGCTTTCGCATCACGACAGGCGTGCGCGAGACGACGCCGCAGCGCGTGCCGCTGTATCGGCGCTATCTTGGGTCGGCGTGGGCCGGCCTGCCGGATGCGATTCGCGACATGCATGACGGCGATGGCGTTTGGCGCGCCGAGGGCCGCGCCAAGGTCGAGCGCGGGCGAGGACCGATCGCGCGGATCGCGGCGTTTGTGTTCGGCTTTCCCAAGGCCGGTGATGATGTTCCGGTCAGCGTGACATTCACGGCGGCGGACGGGCGCGAGACATGGACACGCAACTTCGCGGGCAAGGCGTTCTCCAGTGTGCAGTACGAAGGGCGCGGGCGCCGGGACGGGCTCATCTGCGAAGCGTTCGGGCCATTCGTTTTTGCGATGGCGCTGGTGCCGGACGGCGGCCGGCTCAGGCTGGTGCAGTGCGGCTGGAGCGCGTTCGGCATTCCCCTGCCGATGTTTCTGGCCCCCGTCGGCGATACGTTCGAAAGCGCCGAGGAAGGGCGCTTTCATTTCCATGTCGAGATCGGGTTCCCGTGGACGGGGCTGATCGTGCGCTACCGCGGCTGGCTCAGTCGCCAGCCATAAGCGGCCCATTCATAGAAAAGGAACCGGGCGGCCGTATCGTCCCCGCGCATCCTTCCGCGGCCCAGACCATGGATCCGACCCAGTTCGAACTTCAGATCGCAGCCACCCTCGCCGGCAACATCGCCGGGGCGAGCGGGCTCAAGGACCCTGAGGCGGTGGTGACGCTGTTGCTCGGGATTCGCGACGAACTGGCCAAACGCGAGGTCATAAACAAGAAAAGCGCCGCCTTCATTCCGAAGGGGCGCTGATCTCAGAGTCCGTTGCCGGAACTAGCGCTTGCCACCGCGCGATTTGCGGGCGGCGTAGCGGCGGTCGCGGGCTTCTTTCTGGTCGGCGAGAAGCTGCGCAAGCTTGGCGCGCTCTTCATTCGCCTTTGCCTTCGCTTCTTCTTCCGCGAGACGGATCGCTTCGAGACGGGCGGCTTCGGCGGCGGCGGCTTCCTCGGCGAGGCGCTGCTGCTCGGCAAGCTTGGCCAGACGGCGTTCTTCGTCGCGCTTCTCACGCTCCTGCGCGATACGGGCACGCTCCGCCTGACGCTCGGCGAATTTGGGGTCGTTGCGCGGATCTTTCGCGCGGGCAGCTGCCAGGCGGGCAGCGCGCGCCTTGGCGGCGTCTTCCATACGGTCTGAAAAGGTATTCTCTCTGCGGGCGGCCATGCGTAACTCTGTTTGTCCCTTTGGTCGTTGTGGTTCGGGCGTCTCGATAGCGAATAACCGGCCCCTCCCTCAAGAGGGAAGGCCGGTTTCGCTGTGACGGATCAATTATCCAGGAAGCTGCGAAGCTTTCTTGAACGTGACGGATGTTTCAGTTTGCGCAAGGCTTTCGCCTCGATCTGGCGGATGCGTTCGCGGGTGACGCTGAACTGCTGACCCACTTCTTCCAGAGTGTGGTCGGTGTTCATGCCGATGCCGAAGCGCATGCGCAGCACGCGCTCTTCGCGCGGGGTGAGCGTCGCCAGCACGCGGGTCGTCGTTTCGCGCAGGTTCGCCTGGATCGCGGCGTCGATCGGCAGGACCACGTTCGGGTCCTGGATGAAGTCGCCGAGATGGCTGTCTTCCTCGTCGCCGATCGGCGTTTCGAGGGAGATCGGCTCCTTCGCGATCTTGAGGACCTTGCGGACCTTTTCGAGCGGCATGGCGAGACGTTCGGCCAGCTCTTCCGGGGTCGGCTCGCGGCCGATCTCGTGCAGCATCTGGCGGGACGTACGAACCAGCTTGTTGATCGTCTCGATCATGTGCACCGGAATACGGATGGTGCGCGCCTGATCGGCGATCGAGCGGGTGATCGCCTGACGAATCCACCATGTCGCATAGGTCGAGAACTTATAGCCGCGGCGGTATTCGAACTTATCGACCGCCTTCATCAGGCCGATGTTGCCTTCCTGGATCAGGTCGAGGAACTGCAGGCCGCGGTTGGTGTACTTCTTGGCGATGGAGATCACGAGACGCAGGTTCGCCTCGATCATTTCCTTCTTCGCCTGACCCGACTCGCGCTCGCCCTTCTGCACCGTGTGGACGATGCGGCGGTATTCCTCGATCGAGGTGCGCATTTCCTGCGCCAGGGTCTGGATCTCTTCGCGCAGCGCGTGAACGCGGTCGCGCTCTTCGGTGACGAAATCCTTCCAGCCGACGCGGGTCAGACGGCCGACGCGGCGGGCCCAGTTCGGGTCGAGCTCGTTGCCGAAATGCTCCTTGAGGAAGTCCATGCGCTCAACGCCATGCGCTTCGGCAAGGCGCAGCAGCCGGCCTTCGAGCGACACGAGACGGCGGTTGATGCCGTACATCTGATCGACGAGGGCTTCGATGCGGTTGTTGTTGAGCTTGAGGCCCTTCACGAGATCCATGGTCTCGTTGCGGAGCTTCTTGAAGCGGCGTTCCTGGCTGGTGGAGAGCTCGTCGGCACCGAGTGCGGCTTCGACGGACGCGTCCTGCAGCTTGCCGAGCTTCTTGTAGAGGTTCGCGATGTTGTCGAGCGTCTCCAGCACCTGCGGCTTGAGCGCGGCTTCCATCGCGGAGAGCGGCAGGTTGCCCTCGTCCTCGAATCCCTCTTCTTCGCCCTGCGCATCGGCAGCGGCGGCAGCTTCGCCCGGATCGACCTCTTCGCCGTCCGCCTTCGGAGCAGGCTTCGGCGGCGCCGGCTTGGGCACAACCGGCGCGGGATGCGGGGTCGCGTTGGCGCTGGCCGGGACGTTCTGCAGCGGCTTGCCGTCCGGACCGACCGGCGGCGGGACGTTCGGCTGGCCGTCGGGGCCGGCGCCGTACATCGCTTCCAGATCGATGATGTCGCGGAGGAGGACTTTGCCTTCGTTGAGTTCGTCGCGCCAAACGGTGAGCGCTTCGAAGGTCAGCGGGCTTTCGCACAGCGCGCCGATCATCAGCTCGCGGCCGGCCTCGATACGCTTGGCGATGGCGATTTCGCCTTCGCGGCTGAGCAGTTCGACGCTGCCCATCTCGCGCAGATACATGCGCACCGGATCGTCGGTGCGGTCATAGGTTTCCTTGGCGCCTTCGGCCGTCGTGGCTACGGCTTTGCCGGTGGTCGTCGCGGGCAGTGCGCCGTTCTCGCCGCCCTCGCCCTCGGCGCCCTCTTCCTGCTCCTCGGACTCGATGACGTTGATGCCCATCTCGCTGAGCATCGACATTGTGTCTTCGATCTGCTCGGAGGACACCTTGTCGGAGGGAAGGACCTTGTTCAGTTCGTCATAGGTGACATAGCCGCGGGCTTTCGCCTTCGCGATCATCTTGCGGACGCCAACGTCCGACATATCCAGCAGCGGGGAATCGGCATCCGGCTGCGGCTGGTTGGGATCGGGCTGGCCGGCCTTGAGCGTCTTTATGGGGCCTTTGGCGCTGGACTTCACGACGATGGCGGCAGCAACCGCGGTGACTTTCACCTCGGCAACGACCTTGCCGTTTGCGGGCTTGGTCTCAGGCTTGGGGGCCTTTGCGGTCTTGGCTTCCGGCGCCTTGGTCGCGGTCGCTTTCGCGGTGGCCTTGGGTTCCACCTTGGCGTGGGCCGCAGTCTTGGGAGCGGGCTTGTGGGCCGCCGCCTTGCTGGGCGCAGCCTTCACACTCGCCGCCTTGGCGCTGGCCGCCTTGGCTGCAGGCTTCTTGACCGGCTTGGCCGGGCGTTTCGCGGGTTTCTTGGTCTTTGCCTTCGTCGCCACTCTGAGATCCGTACTTTGTGTCCCTACCCTATGTGTAGAGAATCGCATTTTGAGGGGGATGGGCCCTCTAGTCGGTGCGATTGCCCAAAAAGCGGGCAGCTTCGCGCCAGTTTTCTTCCGTTCCGTCAGCTTTTAAACGCTCGAACGCCTTCGCGCGTTCGGAACGACCTTCAGACCATTCTCTAAGTTGAGCGGCCAACAGCCGGAAACGATCCTCTGCCAAGGCCTCGTCCGCCATCTGAATGGCGCGAACAGCCAACCGTTCAACTAGATGTGCCTGGCCAGAGCGACCGAGATGGGCCTCGAGAGCCTGCTTTTCAAGCCTGAAACCGGAAGCGGCGAGGTTTAGGAGTTCGTGCCGGAACCTGTCAAGGGAATGGTCCGCAAACGGAAGGTCTGCAAGGCTTTCGCTCTGTTTTGCCGCGAGTTCCGGGTGGGCCAGAAGCAGGCTTGCGAGTTCCAGTTCCTTGGCCCGGACGCCGGCGGTTTTGCCGGTGCGGGCGAGGAGCGAGTTGCGGACGGCGGGTGATACGGCCTCGCCGGTTGCGAGCGACGGAGCCGGGGCGTCCCGGCGGAAGCTGCCGCGCTTCTCCTGGAAACGGCCACGCTGGCCGCCGCCGTAGTTGCCATCGCGCGGGGGGCCGCCGGTGTTGCGGCGTTTGAACTGATCGAACACCTTCTGGTCGAAGTCCCGGCGGTAATAGTCAGCGATGGTCTGATCGCCGATCGCGGTGACGATTTCCTTAAGCGCCCGCTCCAGCCCGGCGCGGCGTTCGGGGGTCGAGAAATCCTTGTCCTCGGTCTCGGCCCGCCACAGCACCTTCGACAGCGGCTCGGCGGCGTCGATCAGCGCCTTCATCGCCTCGCGGCCGGAGGAGTTGATCAGTGAGTCCGGGTCTTCGCCCGCCGGCAGGAAGACAAAGCGCAGCGAATGGCCCGCCTTCAGATGCGGCAGCGCGAGATGCGCCGCACGGTGCGCGGCGCGCAGGCCCGCGCCGTCGCCATCGAATGCCATGATCGGCTCGGGCGCAGTGCGCCAAAGCAAATGAAGTTGGTCTTCTGTGAGCGCTGTGCCGAGCGGCGCCACCGAATGCTCGAACCCGGCACGCACCAGCGCGATGACGTCCATGTAGCCTTCGGCGACGATGATCGTGCCGGACTTGATCGCAGCCGGACGCGCGGTTGCGAAGTTGTAAAGCTGGTGGCCCTTTGAAAAGAGCGCGGTTTCACCGGTGTTGATGTATTTCGGCTTGGCATCCGGCGACATGCCGCGACCGCCAAACGCGATCACACGGCCGCGCGGATCGGTGATCGGAAACATCACCCGATCAAAGAAGAAGTCGCGCGCGCCGCGCTCGCCATCGGCGGGGCGGACAACGCCGGCGGCGATCATGTCGTCGAGCGTGACGTTCTTGCCGCGCAGATAATCGCGCAGTTCGCTGTTGGCGGGCGCGTAGCCGAGGCGGAATTTTTTGGCGGCGGCACCATCGAGGCCGCGGCCCTTCAGATACTCGCGCGCTTCGGCACCGGCTTTGCCGAACAGCTGTTCCTCAAAGAAAACGCAGGCGAGTTCGACGACGTCGTAGAGCGACTTCTTCTTTTCGGCGCGCTCTTCTTCCTCCGGCGACCACTTCGGAAGTTCGACACCGGCTTCACCGGCGAGACGCTCCACCGCTTCGGGAAAGCTGCAGCCGTCGGTTTCCATCAGCCATTTGAAGGCATCGCCGCCGACGCCGCAGCCGAAGCATTTGTAGGTGCGGCGCTCGTTCTCGACCTTGAAGCTGGCCGACTTCTCGCCGTGGAACGGGCAGCAGCCCCAGAAGGCGCGGCCCTTGCGGACGAGCTTCACCCGGCGCCCGACGAGCTGCACCAGGTCGGTCCGGCGCAGGACTTCTTCGAGGAGGTTGGGGCCAAAACGCATGCTTCTATGTAGTCCTTCGGCGGGGCCGATGCGCAGCCGGATTCGCAGAATTGTTGTGAGTCCCGGCCAGCGGCCAGTTTCGCGCAATTTTCGGCGGCCGGGTGCAGGCATGTAGGATCACGCCCTACGGTTTTAATCCGAGTTCCATCAAGTTACCGGTGAACACCGTAACCAACTGTTTGCAATCGCGAATTTATCATGGGTTGCAGATTGAGCAGGTGACGACGGGCGGGACGCATGAGCAGCAGCGATGCCGATACCGGTTTGAACAACGATTTGCGCTGGCGTTTCTTGGCCTCGGCCAAGAACCGGCTCTCCCAGGCCTACAGCATCGGCGAGATCGTCGAGGTGGTGCGCGGGACGGCGCGGTCGATCTGCGGCGCGGACGGCGTGACCTTCGTGCTGCGCGACGGCGACAAGTGCCACTATGTCGAAGAGGACGCGATCGGGCCGTTGTGGCGCGGGCAGAAGTTCCCGCTGGCCAGCTGCATCTCCGGCTGGTGCATGCTGAACGACAAGACGGTGTCGATCCAGGACATCTATCGCGACGTGCGCATTCCACACGACGCTTACAAGCCGACCTTCGTGAAAAGCCTGATCATGACGCCGGTCAGGACCAATTCGCCGGTCGCGGCGATCGGTGCGTACTGGGGCGAGCGGCGCAGTTTCTCCGGCCGCGAGAAGGTGATCCTGGAACAGTTGGCGGAGTCGGTTGGCGCTGCGATGCTAGTGGCGAAAGCGGCTTAGGGTTGCATTTTGGAGCCAGAAGCTTAATGTAGCAACGTGTCTACATCGTTAGAGCCATGGGCATCACCACATTTTCAAGTCGCGAGTTCAATCAGGATACCGGGCGCGCGAAGAAAGCAGCCAGCAAAGGACCTGTGTTCATCACCGATCGCGGTGAGCCGGCGCACGTTCTTCTGACGATCGAGCAATATCGGCAGTTGACGGGCGAAAGCATGTCACTTCGCGAAGCACTCGAGCAGAAGGGTGCCGATTTCGAATTCGATCCGCCGAAGCTCAAAGGACCGCTGTCGCGCGCCGCCGATCTCGGCTGATGTTCGTTCTCGATACGAACGTCATTTCGGAATTGCGAAAAGCACGCGCGAATCGTTCCGTTGTTGACTGGGCGAGCGGTTTTTCCGCAAACCAGTTCTATCTCTCTGCCATCACGATCCTCGAGATCGAGCTTGGCGCGCTTCAGATTGCCCGTAAGGACGTCGCGCAGGGACGCATGCTACGCACCTGGATCGACGATCAGATTCTTCCCCGATTTGAGTCCCGAATTCTTCCTATCGATACTGCGGTCGCGTTGCGCTGCGCGAGCCTGCACGTTCCCGATCCAAGCTCTGAGCGCGATGCGTTGATCGCGTCAACGGCGCTCGTTCACGGCATGACGATTGTGACACGCAACGTCGTCGATTTTGCCAAGCTCGGCGTAACGCTCATCAATCCCTGGGATTAGAGCTTCTTTTCGAAGTGGAAGGCGCTGATCACCATTTTAAGGCGGTGGTAGAAGCGGTGGGCGCCGTGGCGGTGGGTGCCGCTGTCGAGGCTGAAGGTTTGGCAGCCGGCCTGTTTGGCAGCGTTTTCCATCCACTGCATCAAGGCTTCGGCGAAGCCTTTGCCGCGGTGGCTTTCGAGCGCGATGAGATCGTCGACGTAGAGCGTCTTTCCCGAATAGAGATAGTCGCTGACGCGGAAACCGCTGCAGGCGACCACTTCGCCGGCGTCTTCGACATAGATCAGTGTGAAGCCGGAGTCTTTCTCCATGCGGCGTACGCGGGCGACGAATTCGCTTTCGACGAGATGCGGGCGCAGCACCGCCATGACCGGGAAGCAGCGGGCGATGTCGGTGTCGCTTTTGACGACTTTGACGTCGGTGGTCGTGGGCATTTCTCTCACCCTTCTTGTTGTTGTCATCCCGGATGGAGTGGAGCGCAGCGGAACGGAAGTCCGGGATCCATTCATCCGCCGAGACGGTGTGCGCGTCTCATAAACCGTCTTGCCGGCCCAATGGGTCCCGGACTGGCGCTGCGCGCCATCCGGGATGACAAGCGGAGTTTGATTTTTACTTCCCGCTCAGAATGTCCTTGGCGAGGGCGCTGGCGCGGCCGAAGTCCATCTGGCCGGCGTATTTGGCGCGCAGGATGGCGACGACCTTGCCCATGTCCTTCATCGCGGTGGCGCCGGTTTCGGCGATCGCGGCCTGAATGGCGGCTTTCACCTCGTCGTCGCTCATCTGCTTGGGCATGAAGCCGCGGATGACCTCGATCTCCTCGCGCTCGGCGGCGGCGAGTTCGGGGCGGTTGCCGGCGTCGTAGGCGGCGGCCGATTCCTCACGCTGTTTGATCATCTTGCCGAGCATGTCGAGGATCTTGCCGTCGTCGATGCCTTCGCGGCTGTCTTCGGTGCGGGCGGCGATGTCGCGATCCTTGAGCGTCGAGAGAATCAGGCGGACGGTCTGCAGACGCTTGGCGTCCTTCGCCCGCATCGCGTCCTTCATCGCCGCTGTGAAATCGTCGCGCAAAGCCATGAGAATCTCCGTTTAAGGCGCGGAACTTAAAGCGAAACGCCGCGCGGCGGCAAACACTGAGTCTAGGCTTCCCCGTCACCGATGTAGGTATGGACTGTTCCCCAGACGACGGACTTTCCCACCTCGAGCGCCGCGATATTCTTGGCCAAATGTTCATCAACATCTGAGACTTCGGCTATGTCCGCAATCACGCTCTGATCTTTGACCACCAAAAGTCTCAAGTTCTCGGCCTGAAGAGCCTCTTCAATTTTGTCGCGCACGCCTTCCCCATCTCCGTCAAGGCAGGCCATCCACCCCGTGGCGCCCTGACAATTGGAGGGCAGGAATGGCGAGTGGTTTCCTCTGCGCTCAAACGTCACCAACGCTATCCACCATCTGGGATTATTCGTTTTCAGCGGAGCGCCTCACGGGAGTTAGAAACGCCCAACAGTATACGTATTTTCTGGGGTTGACCCCTTCGGGCGCATTGCCTATCTGTCGGCAAATTCGAGGCTCCCCATGACCGATGCACACACCGCAACCGCTCCCAGAAGGGCGGCGATCTTTTCGCGCGCGGTTCTCGTTCTGACCGATGGAACCGTGTTCGAGGGCAAAGGCTTTGGCGCGGCCACCGCCGCCGTCGGCGAAGTGTGCTTCAACACCGCGATGACCGGTTATCAGGAGATCCTGACCGATCCGTCTTACGCCGGGCAGATCGTGGCCTTCACCTTTCCGCATATCGGCATTGTCGGCACCAATGCGGAAGACCTCGAGGCGACGACGCCGGTGGTCCGCGCGATGGTGGTACGAGCCGATGCCGAGCATCCGTCGAACTATCGCAACCTCTCCGCGCTCGATGCGTGGCTGAAGAAGAACAACATTCCGGGCATCGCCGGGATCGACACGCGCGCGCTGACCAATCGCATTCGCGAGAAGGGAATGCCGCACGGCGTTGTGGCGGTGTCGGAGAGCGGCCGCTTCGATATCGACGCCTTGGTGAAACAGGCGCGCGAGTTTC
>DATAHD010000564.1:0-2309 GCA_036263395.1 Rhizomicrobium sp.
CCGCGAGCTTCGGTTGGCGGGCCAAACTCCACACCATCTCCATCATCCGGCCGCAACTTCGCCATGCATCGCAGCCCACTATCGCGAGGGCGTGGGGCGTAGGCGCATGGCGATCCATCGGTGGTGTCTGGTTCTTGCCGCGGCCCTGTTCGCCGCGCCGGCGTTCGCAAAGCCGATCCCTGCAGCGAACTTCCTCCAGGCCGCGGCGAAGCTCCAAAACCCGTCCGTACGGTTCGACAGCGGCTATCACCGCATCGCCTATCCGCGCGGTGACGTGCCGGCGAACACCGGCGTCTGTGCAGACGTCGTCGTGCGCGCCTATCGCGGCATCGGCATCGATCTGCAGACGCTCGTCCACGAAGACATGGCGCACAACTTCGCCGCCTATCCCAAACGCTGGGGCCTTCATCATCCCGACAGCAATGTCGATCACCGCCGCGTGCTGAATCTGGCGACCTTCTTCCGCCGCCATGGCGCAGCGCTGGCGGTCACCGCCGATCCGCGCGACTACAAACCCGGCGATCTCGTCACCTGGAATCTGAACCCCAACGGCTCGGTCCCGCACATCGGCATCGTCATGGCCAGCCGCAGCTGGGACGGTTCGCGCCCGATGATCCTGCACAACATGGGCGAGGGTCAGATCGTTCAGGACATCCTGTTCGCCTACAAGATCACCGGCCACTATCGCTACGCGATCGTTTGAGGCGATGTGGCAATTGTCGAACCGCCTTTAACGCCCGCGACACTGAGCCCGGCTAAGATCCCCTGATGCGCAATTTCGCTTTCTCCGTCGCCTACTGGACGCTGTCCGTCACCTACGGGCTCTTCGCCGCGTTGTGCGTGATGATCCCGGGGCGCGGAGCGACCTCGTTCTTCATCCGCCGCTATGTCCGCCGCATGGTGCAGGCGATGCGCATCTTTGCCGGCATCCACATCCGGGTGCAGGGCCGCGAGAACCTCCCGGCCGGCGCCTTTATCGTCGCGTCGAAGCATCAAAGCTGGGGCGACGGCTTTGCCACGTATGACCAGTTCGACGATCTCGCCTTCGTCACCGGCGATCATCTGGAGAAGCTGCCGCTGCTCGGCCCGGTGCTGCGCAAGATCGGTGCAATCGTCGTCGACAGTTGCGGCGGGCATCAGGCACGTGCCGATCTGAAAGCGCGTGCCGCCGATGCGCATCGCGACGGCCGCAAGATCCTCATCTTTCCCGAAGGCGCGCTCGCGCCGGTCGGCAAGAAGTATCGCTATCGCTCCGGCGTCTGGCACATGGCGCGCGATTTCGGCGTGCCGGTCGTCCCGCTCGCCACCAACCTCGGCCTGTTCTGGCCGCCGGAAGGCAAGCTGAGTCCCGGCACGGTGACGCTCGCATTTCTCCCGCTGATGACCGCCGGCGACGACAAGGACGCCTTCCTCGCCGCGCTCGAAACCGCCATCGAAGCCAAAACCGCCGAGCTCGTCGCCGAAGCCCGCGGCGCCGCCGTCATTCCAGCGGTGCAAATTCCAAGACCGGACGAAGCGACCCTCGCTCCCGCCGCGACGTAATCACGCCGCCTGCGGGCACTCGAACAGATCGGGCGGCAGGGAGCCCTTGAACGCCTTGATGCCGTGGCGCGTACGCAGGTCGTCGACCGACGCGCTCCACTCTTTCTCCCATGCGATTCCCATCAGTGATGGCGTGGCGCGTGCGTGCTGCCACGCTTCCGCGATCGTCAGCATCACCGGTGCGCCGTCGCTGCCGCCGCACGCGATGCCGGTCGCGGCGGCGGCCAGGAACATCGCCGAATAGCCGTGGTTGAACTGCTCCAGCTGGAACGTGGAGATCGCGACCTCGTGCAGCGCGGTGAACCGGAAGCCGCCCATCAGGTGCCACACGTCGTGCATCTGAAGAATCCGCGCATTGAGATACGCCAGCGCCGGCGGCAGCGTCTCCAGCCCGCTGCGATCCAGCACCTCCAGATCGAATCCCATCGCAACGATCAGCGCGTGGAAGTCGCGCGCCAGCGAATCCTCCGGCTGCACCGCCAGCTCTTGCAGTGTCAGCTTCGGCGGCATCGGCCGCAGATGCGCCTCCGCTGTCTTCGGATGCGCCCGTGAGGCGGCTTCCCAGACATCGCGCCGCTCCACCGGCAAGGTCACGCCCAGCATCGCAACCCGCGCGGTCAGCTCCTCCGGTGCGAACGCGCCCGTTCGCTGCGCATCGAGATGACCCCAGAAATAATCCCAGAACGCGCGCGGCAGCACGAAGCCGTCACCCGGCATGGCCGTAACCTCGGGCATCGCCTCGCCCAGATATCCGGCGGTGAACGCGT
>DATAHD010000565.1:0-9704 GCA_036263395.1 Rhizomicrobium sp.
TGCATCGCCGCATCGCCCTTGCCGACGGTGCCGTTGGTCATGCTGCCTGCGGTCTTCTTCATCGGCGCGATCGTGCCGTTCGTCATGCTGCCGGCGCGCTTGGGGCCGGACGTCGGGTGATGATCCCACGGATACGTCCCCTCGCCCACATGCACCGGAATGATGTGGATCTCTTCGGCTTTCAGATGCCCCCCCACGCCGGGAACCGATGTGACGCCGACGAAGTCCGTCGGCTTGATCTGATCGAAGGTCCGCTTCTCGACGGCAGCCACAGGCGACTGCGGCGTGAGGATGGCGGTGACGGTCTTGCCGTCGTTCGTCTTGACGGTGATGTTCATGCCGTCAATGGCAGTGATGTTCCCGCGCACGAGCGTGAACGCAGGCGCAGGCGCCGGTGCGTCGGCAGCCCAGGCGGCGCTGGTCATCAGGATCGCGGCAGCAGTCAAAGCAATACGGCGCATGAATCTTTCCTCTCGAAGCGGCCGGGAGTGTTGGACACAAGTGCGCGTTGCACAAGTGACGAAATCGAGAAAACGCCTTCCCGCTACCGTTGCGGAGGACTTACGCCGTCAGCGCAAATCTCAAGCGTTTGCAGCGACAAGCCAGCACCCGGCCGGCGGCGTGATGCCTTCAGGCGTCTGATATTTTCCAAGAACGGCGCGAACGGCTTCGACGATCTTCGGCTTTGCGGCGTCGTCGGCTTCGGCCGCGGCGCGTGCGAGCGGACCGATCTCGAGCATCTGCTTCGCAGCGGCATCGAGTGAGCCGCCGATGTTCGTCGTCGTGTCGAGCGGCGTGACACGGATGTTGCGGAAGCCGGCTTCGGTGAGGATCAGCTTGATGCGATTCTCATCCGCGAACGCGAACGGCCCCGGTGCCAGCGGATCCGGCGGATCGGATGGCGGCAGAAACGGCTTCGCCGCGACGAGCGGTTCGAACGCCCACGGGTTCTGCTGCGGCGCGCGCCAGCACACGAAGGCGAGACGCCCCGTCGGTTTCAACGCGCGATGGATATTCTCGAACGCTTTCGCCGGCTGATCGAAGAACATCACGCCAAAGCGCGAGAACACGAGATCGATCTCGGTGGAGAACGGAAACACCGAAGCATCGGCTTCGACGAAGGCGACACTCTTTCCAGCCTTCGCGGCGCGCTCACGCGCCGTCCCGAGCATCGGCTTGGACACGTCAACGCCCGTCACTTGCCCCGACGCACCCACACTGTCGGCCAGCGCCATCGTGGTCGTGCCGGTGCCGCAGCCGATGTCGATAACCTTCTCACCCGGCTTTGCCGCCGCAAAAGTGAGCGCGGCCTCGCCGATCTTTCCGAGCATCCGGTCTGTGACGTCTTGTTGGTCGGCCCACTTCTGACCGCCGCGTCCGTTCCAAAACTCGATCTGATCGGCGTTGCCACTCATTTCTTTGCCTTCCTGTCGCGCATCGCGAGCGTACGCAGGCGTAGCGCATTGAGCTTGATGAAGCCGCTCGCGTCCTTCTGATCGTAGGCGCCCTGATCGTCTTCGAACGTCACGAGGTCTTGTGAGTACAGCGAGTACGGCGAGGCGCGGCCGACCACCGAGACGTTGCCCTTGTAGAGCTTGAGACGAACGGTGCCGGTCACGAACTCCTGGCTCTTGTCGATCAGCGCCTGCAACATCAGGCGTTCCGGCGAAAACCAGAAGCCGTAATAGATCAGCTCGGCATATTTCGGCATCAGCTCGTCTTTGAGATGCGCTGCGCCGCGGTCGAGCGTGATGGATTCCATCGCACGGTGCGCCGCCAGCAGGATCGTGCCGCCGGGCGTCTCATAGATGCCGCGCGACTTCATGCCGACGAAGCGGTTTTCGACGAGGTCGAGACGGCCGATGCCGTTCGCCTTGCCGAGTTCGTTGAGCTTCGCAAGGATCGTCGCCGGCGACATCGCCTGGCCGTCGATGGAGACTGCGTCGCCCTGTTCAAAACCAACCTCGGTCACGGTCGCTTTGTCGGGCGCTTCCTCCGGCGAGATCGTGCGCTGATAGACGATGCTGTCCGCCTCGACATTCGGATCCTCGAGAACTTTGCCTTCGGACGACGAGTGCAGCAGGTTCGCATCGACGGAGAACGGCGCCTCGCCGCGCTTGTCCTTCGCGATCGGGATCTGATGCGCTTCGGCGAACTCGAGCAGCTTGGTGCGGCTGGTCAGCTCCCACTCGCGCCACGGGGCGATGATCTTGATGTCGGGCTGCAGCGCGTAATAGCTGAGCTCGTAGCGGACCTGGTCGTTGCCCTTGCCGGTGGAGCCATGGCTGACGGCATCGGCGCCGAGCTTCTGCGCGATCTCGATCTGCTTCTTGGCGATGAGCGGACGCGCGATGGAGGTGCCGAGGAGGTAGACGCCCTCATAGACCGCGTTGGCGCGGAACATCGGGAAGACGTAGTCGCGCACGAACTCTTCGCGCACGTCCTCGATAAAGATGTTTTCCGGCTTGATACCCAGCAGCAGCGCCTTCTCGCGCGCCGGCCCCAGCTCCTCGCCCTGCCCCAGATCGGCCGTGAAGGTGATGACCTCCGCGCCATAAGCCGTCTGCAGCCATTTCAGGATGACTGAGGTATCCAGCCCGCCCGAATAAGCCAGAACAACCTTCTTTACGCCGCTTGCCACTGCTGTCTCCTGTCGCTCTACCCGGCCCATTAACGGAACCGGGAAGGTGGGGCAAGCGAGCCAGGCGGATAGCGGCTCAGAGGTGGGTTTTGAACCAGTTTGCCGCGTTTTCCAGCGCCTGTTCGTGGAAGCGGGTGCCGGGGTAGACGTCGAAATGGCCGCCGTCGAACTCGACGTATTTCTTCGGTTCGCCAGCGCGGGCGAAGGCGTCACGGGCGAGTGCGATGGGGATGAGCGAGTCGTTGGTCGCCGCCTGAATCAGCAGTGGCTTCGGCGCGATCAGGTCGATGATGCCGGCCGGGTTGTATTCGGCGAGGCGGGCGACGCTTTCGAGATCGGTCTGGTTGAGCCAGGTCGGCGCTTCGGTTTTGCCGCTGTTGCTGAACCACGCATAGGAGTCCGGTGTCGACAGAACGCTGAGCTCGCCCTCCGGCGCGACCACCGGCACCGGCGTCGACGGCTGGCCCGCGTTGCGGCGGGCGTGGTCGTCGGCGACCATCGAAAGAATGCCCGTGAAGCCTTCCTTGCCGGCGAGCGCGATCAGCGAATGCGCGGTACAGATGGCCGGCACCTGGGCCGCGATCACTTTCACGCGCGGATCGATGGCGCCCATGAACAGCGAGTGGCCGCCGGAGTAAGAGCTACCCCACATGCCGATGCGGCCAGGATCGACGCCGGGCTGCACGGAAATCCAGTCGAGCGCTGCGCGCAGATCATCGTGCTGATCCTGCGGCACGATGCGGCCGCGCGGTTCGCCGTCGCTGGAGCCGAGGAAGCGATAGTCGAACACGACCACCACGAAACCGTCGGCACAAAAACGGCGGGCGAAGGCATCGAGCCCCTGCTCTTTCACGGCAGAGAAGCCATGGCTCATCACGATGGCCGGGGCTTTATCCCGTGCGTTGTCAGGGCGATAGAGCCAGCCGCGGCAGGTGGTGCCGTTGCTCGTGAAGGAAATGTCCGACCGCATAGCGCCTCTCCCCATTTTGTTGTTGTACGGCCAGGCGGCGGGCGCGGATCAGCGCTGCCGGATCCAGCCGGTGATGCTGTAGCGCTTCTCCGTTGCGAACGGCGCGACGTAGCTCACATAATGATAAAGTCGGACGTCCAGCAGATTCAGCGCGTTCCACTTGGGCGTATATGCTTCGGCAACGTGGCTGTCCTGATCAATGAAGCCGAGCAGACCGCCCCACTCCACATTCCATTTCGGCGACAGATTCATCACGTAGGCGAAGAGCCGGCTCTTCTGTGTCTGGGTGTCGTAGTGCGGGTGAAGGAAGTCGCCAGGCCAGTAGCAGGTCGCCTGCGCGTCGGCATAAGCAGCGGCGCTGTTGCCGGTGACCTTCTGAATAAAGGTGATGAACTCCTCACCATTCAGGAACTGACTCAGCGCAGTCAGTTCGGGGATATCGCCGGCAAACGGCTCGCCGTGATCGGACAGGCGGAGGGTGCGGTAGCGGCCCTCATACTGCTTGCGCGCAAAGTCGATCACCTCCGCATCCATGGCGCCGATCTGCTCGTCGCTCATCGCCGCGTACTGCTCCGGCGTCACGTCGTAGACCATGTCCTTGTGGATGATGGTCAGATTCCACGGCGTACGGTTGACCAGCGCGTCGTGGATGCGGCGGGCATCCTCCTCGCGCAACAGGTCGGCGATGTGGAGGCGGCCGAATTTGACGTAGAGCTTGTGGAGCAGCTCCACATCGTGGTGCGACGAAAGCCTGATCTCCGGCACGGGGGCTGTCATGTGAAGAAATGGCGGAGGGGGATTGCAAAATCAGGATACGAAACCGCATTCCGCCGCACAACAAGGCTGGCATGATGACCGGGCGCGGTGCAGCCATTGGGGGTGAGGCATGTTGGAATTCTGGTACGAGTTTGCGAGCACCTACTCCTATCCCGCAGCGATGCGGGTGGAGCGGCTGGCGACCGCGGCGGGCGTAAAGGTGCGCTGGCGGCCGTTCCTGCTTGCGCCGATCTTCGGGGCGCAGGGGTGGACGGACTCGCCGTTCAACATCTACGCCGCCAAGGGCAAGAACATGTGGCGCGATATGGAGCGCATCTGCGATGCCGAGGGTATCCCGCTGACATTGCCGCCGGTGCGCTTTCCGCAGAACGGGTTGAAGGCTGCGCGTATCGCGGTGGCGGGTGAGCAGGACGGCTGGACGCCACAATTCACTCGCGCGGTCTACACGGCGAATTTCGGCTTGCAGAAGGACATCACCGACGATGCGGTGTTGGCGGAGATCCTCGGCGCCATCGGCGTGAACGTCGAGGATGCGTTGGCGCGCGCCAATTCGGCAGAGAACAAGTCGCTGCTGAAAGCACAGACCGATGAAGCGATTGCGCGCGGGATTTATGGCGCGCCATCGTTCACAATCGGCGAGGAGCTATTCTGGGGCAACGACCGCCTGGACCAGGCGATCGCCTGGGCCAAGCGTGGTTGATTACCAGCTGCCGCCGTCGACGCGGAGGACCTGGCCGGTCATGTAGCTCGACGCATTGCTGGCGAGCAGCAGCGCGGTGCCGACGATTTCGTCCGGATTGCCCCAGCGCTTGAGGCCCATGCGGGCTTCGGCGTTTTTGTCCTCGCGCCACACGGTGGAGACGTCGGTGAGAAACGGGCCGGGGCAAATGCAGTTCACGCGCACCTTCGGGGCAAATGCTTTTGCGAGCGCAACCGTCATCGCGTTGACCGCCGCTTTCGCGCCACCATAGGGAATAGTGTGCGGCATCGGGATGAACGATGCGGTCGACGACAGGTTGATGATCACGCCGCCGTCGCCCTTCACCATGCGCTCGCCGATCAGCGAGGACAGGCGGAACGGGCCCTTGAAGTTGATGTCGATGACTTTGTCGAACAGCGCCTCGGTCGTTTCGACCAGCGACGGCGCGAGCGGCGACATGCCGGCATTGTTCACGAGGATGTCGACACGGCCGAAATGGTCGTAGACCGCCTCCGCCAGCTTGTCGTTGTCGCCCCAGGTGCCGACGTGGGCCGCGAACGGCAGCGCGCGGCGACCGAGCGCCTCAACCTCTTTCGCCACCGCTTCACAGGCGTCGAGCTTGCGGCTCGCGATCACGACGTCGGCGCCGCTCTTCGCGAAGGCCAGAACCATCTCCTTGCCGAGACCACGGCTGCCGCCGGTGACGACGGCGATTTTGTTGGAAAGATCGAAGGGGTTGCTCATGCCGTCAGATCCTCAGACGATTAGGTGTTTCTCGTAGCGTTGTACTGCGCCAATCCAGATTTTAAATCAGCGATACTATTGCCCCAACGGCAAGCTAGACCAATAGCCCGTGATCGTGTCGAATCCATATCTACTCGCACCATCACCCCTATGTATGCCCGAAGGGCGCAAGAGAATAGCGAGTCGCTGCGCCGATTGTTGGACAGCGATTACCCAACTGCCAGCACTTCTAAACCTAGCGCGCCCGTTCGACTACTCAGATCGTCCGACTACTCAGATCGTCGTCGAGAGTAGATGAGAAATACCGCGAGCAACATGGCGATGCCAAAGATCGCCGCTATCGCTCCTCCGAGGGCAATAGGGTCTCGTGTCAGTTGATAAAAAAAACGTTCGCCCCCGATCGATATAGAAAAACCGCCCAGCGATAATAAAAAGCCATATACACCCAATAGGCGCTGAACCGAGGTAAGTTGAGAGAGCCAACGATCCGTCGACGCAACCGGAAACGCGCTGTGCCTAAACGACTCTATAAAAAACTTCATTCCCTCGTTGCGGCACAGTGAGTTCCAGATCTTTACAAGCGCCGGCTCTATAAGAGACCTTGTAATCCCGAACCAGAACTCATCCTCACCGTAGCTCTTCATTATGTCTGCATCGAATGGGATTCGACCAAGATCGGCTACACGCTCGTGGTGCCGCCCATAGCTCTTGTTCACTATCCGATAGATGGGTTTCGTATCGACGTCATTCAATTGAGCTATCAGATTGTCGGAAGTAATGCTTGACACAAGATCATCTTCTTCAATGTTGATTGTGATGTCTGAGAGCACAAACGTTGCGGCAACCAGTTCATCAAATCCGGCTCGACCGTCTAAGAGGACAACATCGTATTCGCTTGATATGGCCTGCAAAATTTTCCCAACGCGTTCTTTAGCGATCTCGAAGCTATCCGGGACAACATCTCGCGAGAGAAGTCTTTGATCAACTCGGGCAACCGAGGGCCAGACATCGAAACTGTGATAGCGGACAATGCCTGGTAGTCCGCTCCTAGGCGAGTCTGTAACCAGAATATCCGAGACTGCGAGCTGCTCCGGGGAAATCAGGCGCGTGCGCCGATCTCCTTCAAAGTACAAAAGCGTTGTTAAGCCTCTCACGAAAACATCAAGATCAACTAGCAAAACTCTAGCGCTGCGTTTTCGAGACAGGAGTTCAGCCAGCACCGCAACAATTAGAGTCTTTCCAGTACCACCTTTGCCGCTTACGACGTTGATTACTTTCATCGGAAGCTTCCCCAAAATATAATGGGCAGGGTGATAATCATTTGAGAAAGTATCGAGAAAGTGACGATGCTAAGAACAATCGTTAGAGACTTCTCAAAATCAAATTCTACAAATCCAAATTTTATCCAATAAACCGCTATATACGCGAGAACGCTCCACAGAAGACCGATCGTCGTTTTCCCAATATGGGTGTTTATGTAGGGGATATTCTTCGGCTTCTTCAAGATGTAGGTAAAGTAGAGATATAACCAGAGTTCGCCCGACCCCCTTGCCCACCCAAGCAAGAAGATTAGAGGAGGAAATTTAAAAGCTAGGGCCACCAATTGTGGCTCAATATCAGTATTCGAGTCAGCCATAAAAGCGCCTTTAGGTCAGGGCACTAATAAAACGGGAAAAACCACAACTGGCAACTAACTCGGCATACGCGCCAGAGCGGCAGACTCGAGTTCGCCCATGCGCTCTTTGGCTTTGAGCTTTACGCTCTCGCTCTTGAGCTGGCCGCAGGCGGCCATGATGTCTCGGCCCCTTGGGGTGCGAACGGGAGAAGCATAGCCGGCGCGGTTTACGACTTCGGCGAACTTTTCGATCTGATCCCAGTCGCTGCACTCATACGGCGCGCCGGGCCAGGCGTTGAACGGGATCAGGTTGATCTTGGCCGGGATACCCTTGAGCAGCTTCACCAGCTCGCGCGCATCGGCGAGGCTGTCGTTTACGCCTTTCAGCATCACGTATTCGAAGGTGATGCGGCGGGCGTTGGAGGCGCCGGGATATTCGCGGCATGCCTGCAGAAGCTCGGCGATCGGATACTTCTTGTTGATCGGCACGATGACGTCGCGGATTTCGTCGCGCACGGCATGCAACGAGATGGCGAGCGAAGAGCCGATCTCGTCGCCGGCCTTCTTGATCATCGGCACGACGCCGGCGGTGGAGAGCGTCACGCGGCGCTTGGAGAGCGCGAGGCCGTCGCCGTCCATCACGATGCCGACGGCGGTTTTCACGTTCTCGAAATTGTAGAGCGGTTCGCCCATGCCCATCATCACCACATTGGTGACCTTGCGGCCCGGTGCGGTTGACGGCCAGTCGCCGAGGCCGTCGCGCGCGATCAGCATCTGGCCGAGGATTTCGGACGGCGTGAGATTGCGCACCAGCTTCTGCGTGCCGGTGTGGCAGAAACGGCAGTTGAGGGTGCAGCCGACCTGTGAGGAGACGCAGAGCGTGCCGCGGTCGCTTTCCGGGATGTAGACCGTTTCGAACTCGATCCCCGGGCCGGTTTTGAGCAGCCACTTGCGGGTGCCGTCGTTGGAGATCTGCTCGGTCACGACCTCGGGGCGCGCGAGCGTGAAACGCTCCTCGAGCACCGCGCGAAAATCCTTCGCGAGGTTGTTCATGCTGGCGAAGTCGCGTGCGCCGTGGACGTAGATCCAGTTCCACAGCTGCTTCACGCGCATGCCGATCGCCTTCTCCGGCACGCCAGCCTCCAGCAGCGCTGCCTTCAGCGCCGCCGAATCCATGCCGATGAGGGACGTCTTCTGCATCAGGAGCAGGACTTGATCTTGTCGAGCGCGTCCGAGAGACCGGCGAGCGAATAGTTGTCGGTCGTCATCGTGCCGCGGCGGGAGATGCCGGTGATCGTCATCAAGGCGCCGCGCTTCATCGCATCGATCAGGCGCGCTTCGTCTGCCGGGTCCTTGATCCATGCGCTGCCGGAATCGCCATCGTTGCGCACGAAAAAGGTAAACTTGTCGGAACCAACCTGGGCCGTGACCGTGCTGCCGTCCTTGTAGGGATAGCCCGGCACGACCTCCGGCTCCGAGCCAGCTTTGCGCGAAGGCCAGTTGCTGATCAGGAACCCGATCGGATCGCGTTTGGCTTTAGCCGGCAGCGATGACGTCGGCTTGGCGATCGCATAGCAAACCAGCGCGGTGCCTGTTCCGGTCGAAGCGGCCGTCCAACTCTTGAACACGCCCAGCAACGTCGGCGCGGCCGTCGCAGGAACGGACACGGCGGCAATCGCGGCGGCGGTTACGAGCGCAGCGAGGCGGACACGAGACAACATGCGGACATTCACCTTCCGGTTTGGGAGCCATTCGACCCGGCATGGGCTCTCTGCCCGCCGAATTTGGCCCTTATGTGGTCACGAAGCGTTGTCCGGAAGATAGAGACCGGCCCCGCCCCCGTCCACCCGGGGAATTCACGTAAATTTGTCGTCAGGTCAATGCCTTACTGGCCTGTAATTGCGTCCTCGACATCGCGCAGGCGGTCCTTGCCGAAGTAGATCTGGCCATCGACGAAGAAGGTGGGGATACCGAACGCGCCACAGGCCACAGCAGCTTCGGTGTTCTTCACCAGAGTTTCCTTCACCTCCGGCGTCTGGGACACGGCGATCAGCGCGTTCGCGTCGAGGCCGGATTCGGTCAGGGCGGCGGCGATCACAGCCGGATCGTCCATCTTCTTCGGCGCCTCCCACATGTGGTGGAAGACCGCGTTCATGTAGGCGGGGAGCTGCCCCCGCAGATCGGCAGCGACCGCGCCCCGCATGATGCCCAGCGTGTTGACCGGGAAGAACGGATTGAAGGTGTATTTGTCCAGCTT
>DATAHD010000566.1:0-2947 GCA_036263395.1 Rhizomicrobium sp.
GGGATAACAGGCCAGACGTTTGGCGGGTCCCATGGACTGCATCTGCAATGTGCCACTGGCACCAACGGGCGCCACCACCTGGTAACGCGTGACGAAAATATCCGCGCCGTTCAGGCCGGGCACCGCGCCGGGCTCGCCGCACTTGGGCGATTCACCGGGAGCGGCGTCGCGCGTGGACACGAACATCAAATAGTCACCCATCACTGGTGTGGGACAGAAGTCGTTGGCGTTGTCCACGCTGACGGGATCGCCGAGCTTGGTCCTGCTGTCGTAGGTGTTGGCCGACGCATTGCGCCGCAGTGCCCAGATGTCGAGACCATTCGAGCCCACAGGGCCGGCCGCGGTGTACAGCAGGTTGCCGTCGCGGGTTTCGATCGGGCAGCCGCCTGGCGCGACTGCCACCGGCGTGCTCCACTCGGGCGGCGCAGGGGGAGGTCCGCTTACGGGAGGTGCCGGCGTGGGCTCATCGCCATCGCAACCGCCCAGCAGGGCCACGCTGGTAAGTGCCATTACGCTGCCCCGAAGAATCCTTTTCATACGCGCCTCGCTTCAAGATTTGACTGAGCCGATGCTGCTGCCCCGGGTAAAATGAGTCGGGGCGAAAACCGGGCCGAAACAGGATGAAATCGAGGCGGGCATGAAGCGGTTCGGCAGGTTCGAGTTCGACGCACAGACACGCCGGATCCGCGAGGGCGATCGCGAGATTCACCTTGCGCCCAAGGTCTTCGAGTTGCTGGCGGCGCTGCTGGAGGTAGCGCCGCGAGTGGTTTCGAAGCGCGAACTGCACTCGCGCATCTGGCCTGGCGGCGTCGTGGCCGATGCGACGCTGGTGGCCCTCGTCAAGCAGTTGCGTGCGGCGCTTGGCGATCGTGACCGCAAGGCGCCGTTGATCCGCACGGTGCATCGCGTGGGATACGCCTTCGAGCTGTCACCGGTTCATCGCAAGGCAGACCAGGCTGTGGTGACTGCGTGCTGGCTCACCGTGGGACAGCGCCGTCTTTCGCTGGTGAAGGGAGACAACATCGTGGGTCGCGATGCGATCGCAAACCTGCGTCTCGACGATGCCACGGTATCGCGTCGACATGCACGCATCGTCGTGGGTAACTCGGGTGCGCTGCTGGAAGATCTGGGCAGCAAGAATGGCACCTTCGTTGACGATCAGCAGGTTACTTCCCGTTCAGTGCCGTTGCGTGATGGTGCGCGGCTGATGTTCGGTACGGTTGTCGCCATCTATGGCGAATCAAGCATGGGCATGCCTACGCTTACGCATCTTGGGCCGGCAAGTCCGTGAATTGCGCGATGGCGGCCGATGGCTCGGGGCCGCAAGAACTCAAGGCTTGATAGCAGCCAGCCAGGCTTTGGTGTCCTGCGCCTTCTGATCCGCCAGCCACGCGAACACTACCGTGTGCCACAGGATCCGCTGCACGTACGCGCGCGTCTCGGTGTACGGAACGTTCTCCAGCCAGATGTCAGGATCCATTTCTTTGGAAGGCAGCCAGCGTCGCACCGCATTGGGTCCGGCGTTGTAGCCGGCGAGTGCGAGCGGTAACTGACCACCGTACTGATCCAGCAGGTCCTTCAGATGCGCTGCGCCCAGCACGATGTTCACTTGCGGCGCGAACAGTCCATCGGAGGTGGGCGAGGGCAGTTGCCACTTGCGCGCGGTGCGCCGTGCAGTATCGAGCGTGAGCTGCGTCAGTCCGCGCGCGTTGGCGCTCGAGACGGCATCGGGTTCATACAGGCTTTCCTGGCGGATGATGCCGTAGATGAGCGTGGCGGGCAGTCCTGAAGTCTGCGCTGCGCTTGTCACCTCGGTGTCATAGGGACGTGGATACAACAGCGGGTAGTCGTTGAACACGCGCTCGCCGGTCGCCACGTTCACAGCCTGGTGGTGCCAGCCCCAGCGTGCGGCGAGATGGATGAGTTGTGGACGGAAGGCGGCCGGGAGCGCATTCGCGCCAACGCGCCACTCGGCGCGGGCAGGATCCAGCATGCGGTTCAGGCGCAACTCTCGCGCGCGCACGAATTCCGGCTGCGCCTCGAATCGGCCGAGCAGCGCCGCGTCAGCGGGCACGGCCAGCGGGTTTGGTGAGATGGGTCGCTTGAGACGCGCGGCGGCCATCGCGGAGTAGTAGTTGTCTTCGGCGAGCAGGGATTCGTAAATCTGCCGCGCCTCCGCCTGCTTGCCTTCGTGCGCGGCCACGCGTGCGGACCAATAGCGCCAGCGCGCGGTATTGCGCGTGGCCTCGGACATCGCGGCGATGCTGCGCGCGACGAGCTTCCAGTCGTGCGCCCACAATGCGGCGCGGGTCTGCCACTCGCGTGCGTTGTCGTCGAAGTCGGCGGCGTCCACCTTGGCGAAATACTTGAGTGCGTCGGCATCGCGATCCCACGAGAGCGCCAGGGCAAGCGCCAGCGCGAGCGGACTTGCGGCGCGATCATCAAGTTTGAGTGCGTGCACCAGCGATTCGAAGCGCTGTCTGGCGGCGCTGCGGTTGGCGCGCGCGAGCTTGGTCCAGCCAGCCAGCAACGTGGCAGCGGCAATGTCTTTCTGCGGCGCCTTGATGAGCGCATCGATCTCGCGTTGCGGATTGTCGAGCAGCGCCGCCCATTGCAGCAGTGGTGCGGCCTGCTCCGCGGGCAGACGCCCGATGATCTGGCGGGCGAAGTCGGTATTGCCGGCTTGCAAGGCATTGCGCGCGCGTTGCTCGATGCGCGCCGGCGTGAGACCGCCGTTCATGTCCAGCCAGGTGAAGGCCCGATCGCACTCCTGCAGGCTGCGGGGGGTCAGCCAGGTTTCTGCGACCTCGCCGGCGAGGCCTGTTTCAAGGCCCAGCGCGATGCGGGCGGTGTAGCCGTGACAGCGCAGCGGGAGGGGATCGCTGGCGGGTTTGTGGAAGGCGAGGAAGTCGGTCCAGGCGTTGCGCGTGGCGAGGCTGGTGAGCCA
>DATAHD010000567.1:0-6885 GCA_036263395.1 Rhizomicrobium sp.
GTGCGCCACGCCCCCGGCCATCTGGCCCAGCGCCTCGGTCTTCTGCGCTTCGTTCAGCTGCGTCAGCGCCATCTCGCGCTCTTCCAGCGCTGCCGCCACACGCGCCTCCAGCGTGCGCGTCAGATCGTTCAGGTCGCGCTCGACCGCCTTCAGATGCGTCACGTCCGCGAATGCCGCCACTGATCCGCGCGGCTTGCCCTCGCGATCGAGCAGCGGCATCGCATTGCCGAGCAGATGCACATCGGTGCCATCATCGAACACCAGGCGTTCTTCGAATGCGTTCACCGCCTCGCCGCGCGCGGCCCGCCGCACCGGAAGATCGCGCGTCGCGATCTCGCTGCCATCGGCCCGCAGCACCCGGAAATGCGACGGCTCCGGAATGGTGTCGTTTCCAAACACAGCGAGGTTCTCGACATCGCCGGCGCGCACCAGGTCGCGCGCATGCCGGTTGCCGGTAATGTGCAGGCTCTCTTCGTCATGCGCGATCCAGATCGCCACCGGTGCGGTATCGAGGATCGCTTCCAGCTGTTTTGTTTGCTTGCGCAAGTCCGACACCGCGCGCCGCCGTTCGGTGATATCGGTGATGGCGACGGAGATGCCGCCCTCCATCGGCGCGGTGCGCATCTCCACCGTGTTGCCCGGCCGGAACGCCGACGGCGCTTCCAACCGCCCGTTCTCGCCTTTGTCCATCGCGAGACGGCAGGCGTCTTCGTACGGCTGATTGCGGCCCGAGGGGAAAAGCTCCCACAGATTCGCGCCGATCACATTCTCACGCTTCAGCTGGAAATAGATCTCTGCAGACTTGCTGAACTCCACAATCCGCCAGTCGCGATCCAGCGCGTAGTAGCAATCCGAAATGCTATCCAGCACCGCATGCAATTGCGTGGCATCGCGCTCGGCTTGTCGCTGGGCCTCGATGTTGGCCAGCGCCGCGCCGGCTGCGCGGGCGAGGGCTGCGATCGTCGCCATGGCGTCATCGCCCGGCGCTACGTTTCCACGCCAGATGGCGACCAGCGCCGCGGCCGCTCCCGCCGGTGCCGTGACGCGGAAGCCGATTTGTGGATCGTCGGAGAACACCGGCTCGTCGGCGGCAACCGCCGCAGCAAATTCGCTATCCGGCCACGGCGTCGGTGCTGCCAAAGAACCGCTGGCGCAAATACAAACCGCCTGTTCGGCAACGCGTTTGAACAGAAGAAGGTCATCGCTCCCGTGAAGGAGTCGCGTCGCATTTCGCACGGCCGCGGTGAGCGAAGCGTCGTCGCGCGCTATCGCGATACGCGAAAGCGCGTCGGCAAGCTGCGCAAAAGTATTCCCAGCGGCACGAGACGCCATGCGCTCCCCATCATCGTCATCTCGCACCCAGCCGGCTGAACTCTAACGCAAACCGGCTCCGTGGCAATCCTGCCACGGAGCCGGTCCGACAGCCGGACAATGCACAAACGGCCTACATGAAATCGGATGCGTCCAGCGTGCCGGTGAAACCCGCCAGTTTCACCACCAGGTCTTGGCCATTCTGGAAACCAGCTGTTCCATTCATGTCCACGACAAGGAAGGTCGCGCTGCCAACCTTCGCGAGTGCGGCATGAAACATCCCCAGATGATCGGCATCGAACTTCAATTGCAGATTATCGATCTTCTTAAGGGTCTGAGCACTGTCGATGCCGAAGATGGGATGTCCGGCAAAGAAGTGATCGACACCATCCTGAAAGTCCGTGATCGTGTCGATCGCGCCGACGCTCGAATCCTTGCCACTGTTAAATACGAAACTGTCGGCGCCGGCGCCGCCGGTCAACGTGTCGATGCCACCGCCGCCTTCCAGAATGTCCGAGCCCGCGCCGCCTTTGAATGTGTCTGCGTTTCTGCCGCCGATGAAGGTATCGTTACCGTCGCCGCCGACGAACACAAAGCTGCCGTCCGCCTCGGCGCTACCGTTGAAGAGCGCTGAGTGGCCCGCGGCCAGTCCCTTTGTTTTGACCTCGAGCTGCTCGCCGGCCGCCACGACGCCATCGCTGACTTGAATGGCGTAATCGAAGGCACCCTTTAGCTGAAGGTGCTCGATCCCTTTCATCTGCAATTGGGTAACGTAGATGTCGTTGGACGGAAGCGAATAGTCGCCGAGGAGCACGAGTGTGTCGGACCCCGCGCCACCATCTGCGACGGCGGATCCTCGGAAGTTATCCCCGAAGTTCAGCACGTCATCGTCCGCATCGCCATACAACCGATCGATGCCGGTTCCGGCCGTCAGCACGTCCTTGCCGTTGCCGCCATGCAGGATGTCGTCGCCGTCGCCGCCGTTCAGCGCGTCATCGCCGTCGTCGCCGTTCAGAACATCGTCGCCATCACCGCCTTTGACCTGATCATTGCCACCGCCCGCGTTCACGGTGTCTGCTCCGGCCCCGGTCATGATCAGGTTGTTTCCGTCGCTGGCGTTGATCGTGTCCGCGGCGGAGGAACCTTTTTGGACCGTATGGCCGAGTATGTGCAGCGTAACTATGCCAAGGCTACCACCGGCAAGTTCGTAGCTGAAGCTATCGTCGGCACCATCGTAGCCGACGTTGTCGAACGCGTGGTTCGTGTCATAGGTGAATGTGCCGTCTGCGTTGACCGTGATATGTGCCCCCGACTTCAGGGTAACCTCTTGGCCAACATTGTCGGCATCTCCAATTACCTTGGCGATAACGGGCGTGCTGTCCGGATCTGTATCCTTGCCGTGGCCGTTGTCGCCAAACAGGTTCTCACCTTTGAGGACTTTGGCCGGATCGACCGTGAACTCATCGTTTGCGGCAACGCTGGGCTGATCGACGGCAATGCGTAGACTCGTCACGCCTGTATTGCTCGTATAGTTGTCGAAAGCGCCATCATCGACGGTCCAGCTGAAGCCGCGCCGCACGTGATCGCCGTTCACGGTTGGATCGTCGCTCGTCGACGAGTAGGTGATGGAGCGCAACGCCGCCTGGTAGTTAGCGATGGAGGAAACACCGGAGAGGGTGAGCACACCGGTTTGAGCGTCGTAGTTTCCTCTGATGCTGTGCTGATCGGTGAAGTTCAGCGTGTCGCCGTCTATGAAATCTTTGCTGATCTTGATCGTTGCACCCGCCAAAACGGTGTTGTCGAGATCGGCAAGCGTGATCCCATCGTCGAGAACGACCGCAGTGCCACCGATGAGATATGTAGCGCCGACGTTATCGCCCGAGATTTCCGGCGCATCGTTCACGTCACTGACGTAGACCGTTTTGCTTGCGTCGGAGCTCGTGTTTTCACCGTCGCTTACAACGAACGTGATCTGGCGCAGATCGAGAGCTGGTGCATCGGACGTGTTGGTATACGTCACCGCTTCCAACGCGGTCTGCCACTGCAAGACCGATGCGGTGCCGCTTTCCGACGTTAGGCTCAGGATACCGGTATCGGCGTCATACGACCCCGCGATGTCGCCGAAGGAATCGGTATCGGTATTTTCGAACCCCAGCACGTCCTGGCCAGCGTGAAAGCCGTCGCTGATCTTCACCGTTGCGGAAGCCAGAACCATGCTGTCGGCGTCGGCCACCGTGATGCCGGAATCGATGACGGTTTGCGTCTGCTCGGTCGCTATCGTCATGGCGGCAGGGTTGGGGACTGTTACGACCGGCGTGGAATCAACCGGTGGAGGGGCCACGCCTGAATGGGCCGCCGGTGAGAGCAAAAATCCGCTGCTCGAGCGAGCCATGAGCTCGCCCGTTTGGGCACGCACTAACGATTTCATGACGGAAAAACCCCTTGGATTGTCCAGCGTTGTCGGGGGCACCGTGCTTTCGCGCATGACTTTGGCGCAATGTCGTTTTTTGGAACGATGTGCCGGTAACCAATTCGTGTGGCGAAAAGCGCGCTCCGTGGCCACCGAGCGGAATAGATGCGGCGGTAGCACATCTCGCTGTGCGAGTGTTTTCGCGCAATACTAAATCGTCGTCACGTGAGTTACCGCGCAACGGGTATCAATAGTTGTGTGTCTGCGGAAAAGCCATACTTCCGCATGCTGTCTATCTATCTGTCCCGGCGTGCACATCTTCAGCAATGACAATTTTTGGAACAACCAAACCGGCCGCCTCCCAATGTCGTCGTTGACCATCGCTGACCTTGACGCGCTCGACCGCTGGATTGTTCCAAAATTCGACTACGTCCCAGATATCGCGATCGACGAGGTGCGCAGCCACCCGCGCTTCGGCGATGCGCTGCGTCACGTCTTCACACAAAGTCTCGAGCACGCCGCCCGTGACAAAGCGCACGCGCGGGTCTTTCACGATGTCGAGCGTTTCGTCCTTGGTATTTTCGCGCTCTATCTCGACGTGACCGGCGGCATCACCCACCGCCGCCTGCGCGAGATCGGCAGCGAGGGCGGCATGATGAGCAGTGGTCGTGCCACCGCGATACTTATGTATATGCGCGCCATCGGCTACGTGACGCCGGCCGCCAAGGGGGCGAAAGGGCAGGTCCGCCGCTACGAAGCCACCCCCGCGCTTTACGAGACCTACCGCGACCGAATCCGCTTTGAGTTCGAAGCGGCCGCGATGATCGACCCGACGGTTGCATCCGTGGCGCTGAACCTCGACGATCCGAAAACCTTCCGCCAGGTCTGCTCTCATCTCGGCGAGACCCTGCGCTATGCGACGCGCGGCGGCCGGCCAGAATTTGCGTTGATCGACCGCGTCGTCTCGCGGCGCGGCGGCATGATGCTGATCTTTTCGTTGCTGCTCTCGCTGGACGACGGTGGTGCCTTCCCGCGCGGCGGCGAGTTGCCCCTCAACGTCCAGGCGATGTCCGATCGCCTCGGTGTCTCGCGCGCCCAGACTCTCGGCATCTTGAAAGAGCTGGAGAGCATCGGCCACTACACCCGCGGCCGCGGCACCGACACGGTCAGCCCCGCCTTCGCCGAAACCTTCGCCCGCTACTACGCCGCCATCCTGGTCGGCGTCCTCCACAGCTGCGTTCTGGTCCTCAAAGACCGTGCAGAGCTAGGGTAGCTTCGCAGCTAGCCATCGCTCATGGTCGCGCCGGGGAAGAACGGCAAGCTGCGCACGCGCTTTCCCGTGAGTTTGGCGAGTGCGTTCGCCACGGCGGGGGCTATTGGCGGCACGCCGGGTTCGCCAACGCCGCCAATCGGTCCGCCCGAATTGACGATCTTCACACTCACCTGCGGCATCTCATTGATGCGGAGCATCCGATAGTGCGAGAAGTTGGCGTAATTCGCCGCGCCTTTGGTGAAGGTCATATTTCCCCAAAGCGCTGCCGCAAGGCCGTGTGCAATGGCGCCTTCCATCTGAGCCGTGACCGAGTTCGGATTGATCGCCTGGCCGCAATCGATGGCACAGGCCACTTTGTGGACACGGATGCTTGTCGCTGTGGCTGATACCTCCGCGACCTGCGCCACGATACTGCCAAAGCCGACCGAATAAGCGATACCTCGGGCATGCCCTGCCGGCAAAGATGTGCCCCAACCGGCGAGAGAGGCCGCCGCGTTCAATACTGCGAGCCCACGCGGATTGCCGGCGAGCATGGACTGTCTAAACGCCAGTGGATCCTTTCCTGCCAGCAGAGCCAATTCGTCTATCGCGCTCTCCACGCTGAATGCGTTGAGCGAATGGCCCACCGAGCGCCAGAACCCAACGGGGATTCCAACTGGATGACGCACATATTCGACGAGGCGCGAGCCGAAGGTGTAATCGAGCGCAACCGCTCCATCGACGGCCTGACTGTCCACGCCGTTTACGAGCAGGCCGGGCCAGCGCTGATACAGAATCGACGGCGATACGATCCGGTTTGCCCAGCCAGTGATATTTCCGCTCGCATCCAGGCCTGCCCGGATACGGATCAAGGCCATGGGGCGATACTGGTCATGCGTGAAGTCTTCCTCGCGGGACCAAGTGAGTTTGACGGGGCGCTTGACGGCCATCGCAACGCGAATGGCCTGGACGACGTAGTCCATTTCGAACTTTCGGCCGAGACCGCCACCCATATAGGTCGTGTTGACGTGGATAGCCTTGGCCGGCAGCCCGGTAAGGCTGGCCGCGGTTGCCGCGACATTGCCCGGCGCTTGCGTCGGCGCCCAGATATCGCACCGCTTGGCGGTTACACTGACCGTGCAATTCAGCGGTTCCATGCAAGCGTGGGCTAGGTAGGGAAGACTGTAAGTGACGTCGAGCTTGCGGGGTGAGGCCGCAATGTCGGAAAGCGCAGAACCTTGGGACTCGGCGACAGCCGGAGAGCCGCTGAGCATCAGCTGCTGCGCCGCTGCGCTGACGGCCGCGCTGTCTTTGTCCGATGCGTCGGGCGGCAAAACCCAGTCGATCTTAAGGCTGCGAGCCCCGCGTATGGCGGAATAGGTATCGTTGGATACGACCGCAACCGCGTTGTCGAGCGGTACGGTCGCGATGCCGACTTTTGGCGCGACGTAGCCCGGCGGCAGTGTGCCGCCGAACACCGGGCACTGCTTAACCGCGGCATAAAGCATGTTCGGTACGCGAACGTCGATCCCAAACACCGCGCTGCCGTTCAACTTGGTCGGAATATCGACACGGGGGACAGACTTGCCGATCAGCGAAGAGCCAAGGAGTGGCGGCGACGATGGAGGCGAAAGTTTCGAAGCATCGAACGCCAGCTGGCCATAGGTCAGCGATTGAGAGCCGCCGTCCGTGACAGCTCCGTTTGCTGCTTTGACCGATGAAATGGTAACACCCCACCGGTTGGCGGCGGCCTGCTTGAGCATTTCGCGAACGGTTGCGCCGGCGACGCGCATCGCCTGGTAAAATCCGCGCATGCTCGTGCTTCCGCCTGTGAACTGGGCATGCGTCATCGGGTTTGCGAATTTCGGATCGGCCTTGGCGGTGTGCGCGCGGACCTTCGTCCAATCCACCA
>DATAHD010000568.1:0-1864 GCA_036263395.1 Rhizomicrobium sp.
ACGCTTTTGTACCAGGACTTCGGATCGCGCAGCGACAGGATCACCTTGGAGTCCGGATAGCGTTCCGACAGTTCTTTGTAGAACGTGCAGCTCGGCCAGTCGCAGGCCGAGTTGTAATACGCGAAAATCTCTTCCCATTCGTAGGGCTGGCCGGTCGCGATACGGTCCCAGAAGGGGACCTCGCGCGCCTGCTTCTGGAAGACCTCCATCATGTGATGGCAGGGGCCGAAGCCCAGGATTTCCAATGCCTCTTTCAGCGAGCGCGTTCCGGTGCGCCCGAAACCGGCGCCGACAACTTTGAGTGCCACGATACTTCCCTCTCACAGCCTTTTGAGCGCATTTGGCAGGAAGACAAAAGCGGCTGCAAGCGGCAGATGCTACGCTGTGCCGAGGATGGAGGATCGCTCATGCGTATTGCACTTGCCGCTGTGGCCGCGGCCATGTTTGCCCTGCCCGCGTCGGCCCTGGAGCTGACGAGCACGGATGTGCACAACGGCCAGCCGTTAGCGCTGGAGCACAACTATCCGCGCTGCGGCGGGAGGAATACCTCGCCACAGCTTGCATGGAGCGGCGTGCCGAAAGGCGCCAAGAGCCTCGTGCTGACCATGATCGATACCGCGGTGAAGCAGCGCCCAGGCGGCTGGTCGCATTGGGTGGTGCTGGACCTGCCGGCGACGGATGGTTCGTTTGCGACGGGCAACGCGGTTCTGCCGGCCGGCGCACACGCCATCGCGAGCGATTTCGGCGATCTCGTCTACGCCGGACCGTGCCCGCCGAAAGGCACGGGTGTGCACACCTATGAATTCACGATCTGGGCGATGCCGGATGCGAAGACCGATATCACGGATGGCAGCGCCAAGATCGGCGCGTGGCTGGAGCAGCACGCCATCGCGCATGCCCGCATTATGGGAACGGTGACGCCCGCGGAATAGCGAACACGCGTCAGAGCGACTGCGCCGGAATCGTCTCTTCGATCGGCACTTCGACTTCGCGTAAGCGGTCGACCGTTCTGAGTGACGGGAACAGCCACATCCAAAGGCCGACCACACCGAGGGTGCCGAGGCCACCGACTACGACGGCCGGCACTGTGCCAAACCATGCGGCGGTGGAACCGGACTCAAACTCACCCAGTTCGTTCGAGGCGCCGATGAATAGCATCGACACCGCACTAACGCGGCCACGCATATGATCGGGCGTCGAGTACTGGATGAGCGCCGAGCGGATAAAGACGCTGACCATGTCAGCCGCACCGGTGACGAACAGCGCGGCGAACGAGAGGTAGAAGTTCGTCGACAGGCCGAACACGAGCGTCGCAAGACCGAACAACGCGACAGAACCAAACATGCGGCTGCCGGACTTCCGTTCGATCGGCCAGCGCGCCAGGCTGAACGCCATCACGGCAGCGCCTACGGCTTGCGCGCTACGCAACACGCCAAGGCCGAAGACATCGGTGTGCAGGATATCGCGGGCGTAGACCGGTAGCAGCGCCACGGCGCCACCAAGCAGCACGGCGAAGAGGTCGAGGCTGATTGCGCCGAGCACGACGGGGCGGTTCCAGACGAACTGGATGCCTTCTTTCACACGCTCCAGCCGCGAGGCCGCGATGGCAGCGGCGCGATCGATGTGGCGCCCGCCGAGCACGAAGGTCAGCACGCCAGCGATGGCGAAGAATATCGCCGCGAGGCCGTAGGTGAACACCGGGCCGAGCAGATAGATGAAGCCACCGATGGCAGGACCGGCGATCACCGCGGTGGTGAACACCGACGAGTTGAGCGCAATCGCACGCGGCAGGTTTTCCGGCGGCACGAGGAAGGGCAGCAGCGACGATCCCGCTGGGCCCGCGAAGGCGCGTGCCGAGCCGAAC
>DATAHD010000569.1:0-4798 GCA_036263395.1 Rhizomicrobium sp.
CTTGCCAACGACAACACGGCCATCGACCACGCCGTCGCGCATTCGTGTCAGATGAAAGCCGATATCGTCGCGCGCGACGAACGCGAGACCGGCGACCGCGCACTTCTCAACCTCGGCCACACGTTCGGCCACGCGCTGGAAGCCGCGACCGGCTTTTCGCAGCGCCTCTTGCACGGCGAAGGCGTTGCCATCGGCATGTCGCTCGCCTTCCGCCTCTCGGCCCAGCTTGGCCTCTGTGCCCAGGAAGACGCCAAGCGTATCGAACGCCACCTGAAGACCGTCGGTCTGCCGTCCGCGATTGCCGACATTCCAGGCGACCGGGCGACGCCGGATGTCCTTTTGGAACACATGGCGCACGACAAGAAGGTGAAAGACGGGAAACTGACTTTCATTCTTGCCCGCAGCATCGGTCAGGCTTTCGTCACGCGAGATATTCCGATCGACGCCGTGCGCGCCGTCCTCGCGGCCTGACGCAACTCCGCTATACTGCGACTCCCCGTTTCCCCAGGCTCATCACAATGGATACTGCCCTCATCCTGTCTCTCGGCGGCATTGCGCTACTGATAGCAATGTCCGCGTTCTTCGCCGGATCGGAGACCGCGCTGACCGCGGTTTCGCGCGGCAAGATGCTGCGGCTGGAGCAGCAGGGCTCGAGCGCCGCGCATCACGTCAACAAGCTGTCGAACGACCGCGAACGCCTGATCGGCGCCCTGCTTCTCGGCAACACCTTCATCAACATCCTCGCCTCGTCCCTCGCAACCGCGATGTTCGAAGACCGCCTCGGGGAGCACGGGGTCGCCATCGTCGCAACAGTGATGACCGTCGCCGTCCTCGTCTTCGCAGAGGTGATGCCCAAGACGCTCGCCATCGCCCGTACCGACCGCTTTGCGCTGCTGGTCGCCTGGCCGGTGCGGTTCGTCGTGACGGTGCTAGGTCCCGTGGTCGACCTCGTGCAAATCGTCGTCTGGCGCATCCTCAACCTCTTCGGCGTTCGTGAGAACGACGAGATGGAAGAAGGTGCCGCCCATGACGAAATCCGCGGCACCGTGGAACTGCATCACCAGGAAGGCGCCGTCGGGCGCGAGCATCGCGACATGATCGGCGGCGTGCTCGATCTCAACGAGTTGCAGCTTGGCGACGTGATGATCCACCGCAAGAACATGGTCTCACTCAACGCCGACCTGACGCTTGGCGACTGTGTAGAGACGGTCCTCTCCGCCTCGCACACCCGCATCCCGGTTTGGCGCGACGATCCGGAGAACATCGTCGGTGTGCTTCACACCAAGGACGTCGCCCTCGCCGCCATTACGCGTCCTGCGGATCTGGCAAAGCTACCGCTGGGCGCTCTGATGCATGAGCCATGGTTTGTCCCGGAAACCACAACACTTCAGGAACAGCTGCGCGCCTTCAAAGAGCGCCGCTCGCACTTTGCCCTTGTCGTGGACGAATACGGCGCGCTGCAGGGCCTCGTCTCGCTGGGCGACATTCTCGACGAGATCGTCGGTGAAATCCCGGACGAGCATGCCAAGTCATCGCCCGCCGGCATCCGCGCCCAGCCCGACGGCTCTTTCAACATCGACGGCGACGTCCCGATCCGCGAGATCAACCGCGCGCTCGACTGGCACCTGCCGGACGAGGAAGCGACGACCATCGCAGGCCTTGTGATTCACGAGGCACAGACCATTCCGGACACCGGCCAGCGCTTCACCTTCCACGGCTTCAAGTTCGAGATCTTGCGCAAACAGCGCAACCAGCTCACCTGCGTGCGCGTGGTCCCACCGGAGCCGCCGGCCCCTGTCGAACCGCCAAAATCACTGAAGCCGCTCTAGCGGCCTCGGCCGGCGAGCGCGTCACCAGCGCGAGCGCGTGGATGCGACCGTTCAACTCTTCGGAAAGCGCCGCATAGACGCGCCGCTGGCGTTCCACGCGCGACAGGCCGTCGAACACCGGCGACACGATAGTCACATTGAAGTGGGTCTCGCCACCCGGCTGCGCGCCAGAGTGGCCGGCGTGGCGCGCGCTGTCGTCTTCCACGATCAACGCAACAGGCTGGAATGTGTCGGTGAGTTTTTGGCGGATCGTATCGGCGATCATCGTGCGAACAGCGTGTCACGCGTTCCGCTTCGGCTGTCAAGCACTACGTTTTCTTGTTTTTTAACAGGCACATCCCATAATTCAGTGATGCCTGCGCAGAACGCCAAACCAAGCTTCAAGAAGGACATCCGCATCAAGCCGGATGCCGAAACGAAGCCGCGCATCCGCGTCTGCACCCATGAAGGTTGCACCGACGAAGCGACCTGCCACGTCACCAAGAGCAGCCGCAATCTTGCGGAGCGCATCTGGCTCTGTCAGCCGCACGCACGCGAGCACAACGAGCATTGGAATTTCTTCGAGGGCATGAGCGATGATGACATCGAAAGGTTCCGCGTCGACGCGATAACCGGTCATCGTCCGACCTGGCCGCTCGGCAAGCGCGCACCGCGTGCTCCCAACCCTAACGGAAGCTTTCATTTCGACTCGGCTTTCGGCGGTGAGGAACAAGAAGAAGCCCCCAAACCGCGCCGTCCCGTGCGCACGATGACAGGCCCTGTGAGGCAAGCAATGGACGTAATGGGGCTAGGCGAAACCGCCACCTTGCAGGAGATAAAGTCGCGGTATAAGGAACTTGTGAAGCGGTTTCATCCCGACGCGAACGGTGGCGATCGGGGCGCCGAGGAGCGACTGAAACAGGTTATCAAAGCCTACGCTGTTTTACGGGCGTCAGGGCTGACCTCATAGGGCTCCAGACGCCCTTCCCTCATCCGGCGGTACATCTCCGCTCAGAGGATCGAACCGGAATAATAAAATCATGGCGTTTGAAGACGAGAAGGGCGGTCTCGACCCCGCACTGAAGCCCGACACAACTGTCGATGCGGGTGAGACATTCGGCATCGCCGCGAAGATGAAGGTGCCGGCGTTCAAGAACTCGAACGAGTATGTACCGGAGCGCGATCCGGCCTATCGCTTCGATCGCGACACCACGCTCGCGATCCTCGCCGGCTTTGCGCACAATCGCCGCGTGATGGTTCAGGGCTATCACGGCACCGGCAAGTCGACCCACATCGAACAGGTCGCTGCACGCCTCAACTGGCCGATGGTCCGCGTCAACCTCGACAGTCACATCAGCCGTATCGATCTGATCGGCAAGGACGCAATCGTTCTCAAAGAAGGCAAGCAGGTCACCGAATTCCGCGAAGGCATTCTGCCGTGGTGCTTGCAGCGCCCCGTCGCGATCACCTTCGACGAATACGACGCAGGCCGTCCCGACGTGATGTTCGTCATTCAGCGCGTGCTGGAAGCGTCCGGCCGCCTGACGCTGCTCGACCAGAACAAGGTGATCAAGCCGCATCCGGCCTTCCGCCTGTTCTCGACCACCAACACCATCGGTCTCGGTGACACGACGGGCCTCTATCACGGCACGCAGCAGATCAACCAGGGTCAGATGGACCGCTGGAGCATCGTCACGACGCTGAACTATCTCGGCCACGATGCGGAGACGGACATCATCCTCGCCAAGGTGCCGGCCTATGCCACGTCGCCGGAGAAGAAGAAGCAGATCTCCGCGATGGTCCGCGTTGCCGACATGACCCGCAACGCCTTCATCAACGGCGACCTGTCGACCGTGATGAGCCCGCGTACCGTCATCACCTGGGCGGAAAACGCCGAGATCTTCGGCGATGTCGGTTTCGCGTTCCGTCTCACCTTCCTCAACAAGTGCGACGAACTCGAGCGCGCCAGCGTGGCGGAATTCTATCAGCGTTGCTTCGGTGAAGACCTGCCGGAGAGCGCGGCAAAAGTCCTGGTGGCATGACCAACAAGAACGAGTCGCCTGCCGAGCCTTTCAAGCGCGCGGTGACGGCGACCGTACGGTCCTTGGCGGGCGAGCCGGAGCTGGAAGTCAATTTCAGCGCCGAGCCGCCGCAGATGCGGGGCAACAAGGCGCGCCTGCCCCTGCCCTCACGCAACCTGCCGCCTGGCGAAGTCGCGGTCATTCGCGGCGCCGGTGACGCCTATGCGCTGCGCAAGGCCTATCACGAAGACCGTCTGCACGAGTCGCTGCGTCCGCAGTCGACCGAAGCGGCCGCGATGTTCGAAGCCGCCGAACAGGCGCGCGTCGAAGCCATCGGCGCCAACGCCATGATGGGCGTCGCGCGCAACCTCACCGCCAACCTCGATGCCCGCCTCACCGCAAAAGGCTTCGCGAAGGTGCGTGTGAAGAGCGACGCGCCGATCGCAGACGTCCTCGGCCTGCTCATACGTGAGAAGCTCACCGGCGAAGCGCCGCCGGAGAACGCCAAGCTCGCCGTCGATCTGTGGCGCGACTGGGTCCAGGAACGCGCCGGCAAGGAGATGGAGAAGCTCCCGGAGCTGATCCGCGATCAAAAAGCATTCGCCAAGCTCACCAAAAACATCCTCAAAGACCTCAACTACGGCGACGAATTCGACAAGGGCAACGAGTCCGAGGAAGGCGGCGAGGACAACGAAGACTCCGAACCGCAGGAGAGCGAAGACCAGGATTCCGACTCCGACAGCGAGTCCGCCGAAGCCGATCTCTCCGAGTCCGAGGGCGAAGAAGGCTCCGAAGCCGAAGCCGAGATGCGCGATCAGCGCACCGACGACATGCAGGAGGGCGAAGAACCTGAGGAGGGCATGAAGCCCTGGCGTCAGGATCTGCCGTTCTCGGGACAGGAGGAGTGGGGCTACAAGGTCCACACCACCCAGTTCGACGAAGAGATCGAAGCCGAAGAGCTGTGCGACG